>JBAZRZ010000088.1:0-2962 GCA_041662685.1 Methanoregula sp. | reverse complement strand
GAGTGGGATACGGGTGGGTTTACGTAATAAAACCACAGAGGCACAGAGCGCACGGAGGACGAACGGACGGAGTACTACTATTATCCTGGAGGCAATTGGATGGGCTTTTAGGATGCTGGATAGGGATATAGGGAAATATCACGTCTCTGTGAGCTCTGTGTCTCTGTGGTCAATAATAGTAGCTGAATAATCAAACCCTGGGGTTTACGGAATAAAACCCGTGACAGAGCGCACCGGGAGGCTTTTATCTCAATCCTTCTTAAAATTGATTCGTTCCTATTTTCTCAGCGCCTTTGCATGTCTTGCGAATCAGGTAGCCAGCATTATATCCAATCTATATTGAAAAAGTCTCTGTCATTCGTTGCCATGTTATTTATTCTATTAACCTTCATCGTTGCAACATTTAGTGCATCATTGGTGAGCAAATAATATTTATTAATTAATTTATAAGATTCTTTAACCTCTGCCTCACCAATCGGTAGCACAAAGAATAAATCAAAAAGCTCAGATGTTTGATAAACGGGCATATCGTGCAGAATCGTTGGACGCTCTTTTATCACACGGGTAAGATCCCTTGGCCTTATTCCGTGTTCTTTGAAAGCCCATGCTTTTATCACATTGAAAAGCGTCTCTGAAATAACCAATGGAGATACAAATCCGTAATATCTTTCTTCTTCAATTCTCTTAATAAAATTATTGCATTCTGATCCATAGACGCTATCGTTCAATAAATAGTAAGTTAGGATGTTGGAATCAATAAAAACCTTTTCATCTTCGGGAATATTCCGAAGATTACCAGGATCCATATTCTGTATCCTCAATGATCTCTTCAATGGTATCATGATCTAGCGTGATCAAGCCAAAGGTCCTCTCCGATATTTTTTTCGTTAGCGTTAGTTCCACTTCTTCGCCATCCTTTAGATCCAGCTTTCCCTGTGGCTTCAAGACCTCATGTTCGTATATTGCTTTAATTTTCATAATGATCCCAATATGCGTTAGGGCTCAAAGATTATACTCTTGACGCCCTAAAAAGAGCCATTGGGCAATGTCACAGTCGAGGATGATCGTCCTCATGACAAGCCCGATGATAGTGATATGATGATATTTCAAACATTCTAAGGCATTCCTAAGCGCTCTTGCCGACCCAACCCCCCTTGGGCCCAGGTTCTGTACCGGAGATGCTCGCCCTTCACCGTCTCGGCGAGCCCGTTCTTGATGAGGGGATTCTGGTCGGGGACCACCGTATGAATGAGGTCTCTGATGAATAGAATACGCAGATGCGCTTTCTGTTAAGCTGGGAGTGTTAGGGCGGGGTGGAATCAAGTGGTTTACGGAAGAGAACCACAGAGGCACAGAGCGCACGGAGGACGAACGGACGGAGACGACTTAGTTCATCTGAAGAAATATGGGGTTCATTTCAAGTTACGGGTAATTAGGTAAATTGCACGTCTCTGCGAACTCTGCGGTTAATATTCGTAGTGGAATAATTAAACCCACTGGGTTACGGAATAGAACCACAGAGGCACAGAGCGCACAGAGGACGAACGGACGGAGGACTATTATTATCCTGGATGCAATTGGATGGGCTTTTAGGATGCTGGATAGGGATATAGGGAAATATCACGTCTCTGTGAACTCTGTGACTCTGTGGTTAAT
Organism: Methanoregula sp.; assembly: GCA_041662685.1. Taxonomy (GTDB): domain Archaea; phylum Halobacteriota; class Methanomicrobia; order Methanomicrobiales; family Methanospirillaceae; genus Methanoregula. The sequence continues at coordinate 1,306 of JBAZRZ010000088.1, read as the reverse complement.
AATCGTAGCTTTACTCAGAAGCAAGTATGCTGTCATCAGAATTTATTACGATTAGCCCTGTAAATTCTCTTCACTTAATCGCATGCAAACCTACAAATGCCTGCTGGCCTAAATGGTGCTTAGGTTTTGGAACAAATGACGAGGGCCCGCCAGGCGAGCGCGTGCGTGCGAGCGCACGTGGGGCCCGGTGGGCTGTACCTGTAGCTGTAAGGCCGATCGGGGCCTGAGGAGAAAACATCCCCGCATTATTTGATACGCGATTTTTGTCCTATCGGTCCTCGCCCCGGGGAGTGTCTCTCTGCTCTTCTGCTGCGCCTGGATTGATGCTGGCTTGCCTTTGAGGCCGCCGGGACTTTCTCCAATTCGATAATCTCCCTTATGCCTGGAAATGCCTTTGGCGGTAGATCGAAATAGCCAATGCGTTTGGCCTCATGGGCATGATCTGGCCATGCATCTCAAATATGTCCTGCACAAGTTCACAAACATCCGGAGCTTTGAGGATATGGCTTTTTATAGTGCGAGGGGCAAAGAAAGTTGCCGGGCATCTAAAAGATTTCGAGGCCTGAGCAAGAAATGATTAATTCCGGTGTTTGTTATGTTAAATGATACTCTGGTGGAAAGGATCTACAAGGATGCAGCAGATCTATTTCTCTCGGTGAAGCTCGGAAAAATCACCAAGAAGGTAACTCTCAATGAGGTCGTATCAAGGATCGAGGAACATATCATAATGGACGATGCAGATACGACGGCAATCCTTCGGGAAATGAGAGATCGACCATATGACTACTGATGTAACGATAGATACCTCCATTCTGGTAAAAGGCCTCATCCCACCAAGGAGACGGATCAAAGACCAGCTTTATGAGGATTCCCTCCGGTTGCACTCAAAATCGAAAGAGATCTTATTGAAGATCGAGAACGGAGAATATATCAATCACATTCCTTTGATTGCATTGATAGAGACCGCATGTGTCGTATCACGGCTAACAAATGATGCAGAAAGCGTAAACCTTTCACTCTCCTTTGTAAATCAAAACTCCAGAATGTATTCTGACGCTTATCTGCTGGAAAGATCAATTGAGATTGGAAAAATAACAAAAGCTAGCGGCTTCGATGTTATCTTCATGGCATGCGCGGATATTACCGGCTCCGCCCTCATGACCGATGATAGAAAGATGTTCGAACGGGCTTGTGAGTACGGATTGGATGCGAAGTTCTTGCGAGATAAATGAATCAAAAATAAATATTTTTAGCTCAAGTGACCAAAAGGCATATAACTACAAAAATTCGTTACGCCAGCCAGGTG
>JBAZRZ010000087.1:0-3095 GCA_041662685.1 Methanoregula sp. | reverse complement strand
AAGATACGGGGCTGACCTGAAATCCCGTATATATCAGATCCAGATGAAGGAAATCTCATGTAAGAGCATTCTCGCGAACCTTGACAGGTTCATACAATTTGTTTGGAGCAAGGTTTTCTACAGAGCAGAAACTGACAATCAGCCCAAAGCAGAAACAAGTGATACTGATTAAGGAATAACTTACAATGTCAACCATTTTTTTCACCCCGTTTAAGTCTCTCTTGTGAGTTCATCTACCATCGGGATCACGAAATCAGTATCCGAACATTCTGCGGCAATCACCATGAATCGTTTCGTATAGTACATGATCAGTAACTGGTATCCGAGGATCACACCGATAGTAAAGGTGAGGATCCCGATACCTATGTAAATCAGAATATCTGTAAGCAGGTCAACCATAGCGCATCTCATTGACTGTTACGATGGCAACCAAATAAATTTATTGAATGGATATCAGGCAGAATATGCCCGCACATGAATCGCGGATGCTTTGACACTCGCAATAACGGTAGTACCGATCGCAAGTCCGAGTTCTCCGCAGGAGCGGGTTGTGATAAGAGCGATGATGGGCGTTCCGCAGTCTATGGTGACCCGGATGAATGGCCCGAGCGACACCAGTTTTTCAATTTCCCCTACCAGCTGGTTGCGGGCGCTGGTCTTCCGGGCTCCGGATTCCGGGATGGAGATCGTGACTTCCTCGGGCCGGATATAGAGCGCTACGGTTTTTCCCGGCGGGCAGGGAGTGACCACTTCAAAACTGGCATTGCCGATCGCTATCGTGGCAAGCCCCCGCTCATTGGACTGCACCACGCCTTTAATGACGGTATCTATGCCGACAAACCGTGCCACCTCCTTTCCATTGGGCTGGTAGAAGATATCATGGAGTGTGCCCACCTGCGCAAGACGTCCATTCATGATCACCCCAATGCGGTGTGCAAGGCGCTGGCCCTGGATCATGTCATGCGTGGAGAAGAGAATGGTCGTATGCATCTCGCTGTTAATTCGTATGAGCAGATCCTCGATGTTCTCCGTTGAGACCGGGTCGAGGTTTGCGGTGGGTTCATCCAGCAGCAGCACTTCCGGCTCGGTGACCATTGCCCGTGCGATTGCCACGCGTTGCATCTCGCCCCCGGACAGGGTGACTGCCCTGCGCCCTTCAAATCCCGGAAGCCCGACGAGTTCGAGTGCTGCTGTTACCTTTTTGGCAATTGTAGTCCGGTCTGCGCCACGGAACTTCAGGCCAAATGCCACATTCTCCCCAACCGTGGTGTTAAGTACCCCGGGTTTCTGGAAGACCATGCCCATGCGTCGCCGGATGGCGAGCCGGACCTGTTCGGGGCCGTCCGTATCCAGTCCGTTAAAAAAGATCTTCCCGGAGGTGGGCCGGTCCAGAAGATCGATTTGCCGCAGCAGCGTGGTCTTGCCACTGCCGGAGGGGCCGATGAGCGTGAAGATCTCGCCTTTCCGGATCTCAAGACTGATATCCTCAAGAATGTGCTGTTTACCTGCTGTGCGGTAAAGACCGGTTATCCGGATCATGAGCGGGGTCCTCCCATGACCCGCTGGTATTCAGATGAGAGCCCGGAAGTGATGAGATTCATATCCACGACAATTACCAGGGCAATTGCAAGGAGAATAATGCCAAGCGCGATCGAGAAACCAAATTCTCCCATTCCCGTCCCGAGAGCGATCGCCGTAGTCAGCACGCGTGTCTGGCCCGAGATATTTCCCCCGATCATCATTGCGATCCCGACTTCCGAGATTGCCCGTCCGAATGCGAGGATAACTGCGCTGAGGATAGCGAGCCGGGCCTCTTTTACGATCTGGACGATGCTCTGGAACTCGGTTGCACCCAGCGATACGAGCGTATCGCTGATGTTCCGGTCAACCCCGCTGAGTGCTGATATGACAAGACCTGTCGTGATGGGGATGATGAGGACCATCTGGCCGAGGATCATCCCTTCCGGGGTGAAGAGGAGGCCGAAAAAACCTAGCGGCCCGCTCCGTGAGAGCAGGAGATAGATGATGAGACCCACCACCACGGTCGGGACGGAATAGAGGGTCTGGATGATCACAATAAGGGTCCGTTTCCCCCGGAATTCGCGGAAATGGACCAATCCCCCAAAGGGTATGGAGATGCATGCGGCAAGGATTGTTGCCGCAAGTGAGATGTAGATCGAGAGTGCCGCGATGTGCAGGACTACCGGATTCAGCGTGACGATGAGGGAGAAAGCCTGCGTAATTCCGTTAATTATCTCGTCCATCCCCATCACCTGAATTTTAAAATAGTTGGTGAAGTGGGGTAATAAGCCGTTCTAATGGTGTGCTCTGGTTAACCGCCTCTGGTGTATCTTTATAGCGTTTCGCGTTGTTTTCTCAGAGTGTATATGGGATATACAAAAATAATCCCGATACGTGCTCCGTTTCCTAAAACCTGTTCCGTAAAAGCCCGCAAAACGGCCCGTTCAGGTCCGTCAGGAAAATAATCCCGGAATTCATCCTGTTTAGTGAAATGCGGGAGGAAACGACCCCTATGGATTGATGCCAGGGGTCTTTAAATTGAGGTTTTTTTCGCCACTTGGTTTACTCCATCCGGACGCTTCAAACACAACCAGGATGCCAATATAGGATCATTTTTCCGGGAAAGGTTCATTCAGAAAATCGTGACGATATTTGTCAATTAAAAAACTGTATTAATGAAAAGACGAAAAGTAAATGATCATGGAAAAAAGAACAAAGTGTGAATACTGTAAGAAGGATGCGATCGGGTTCCAGTCATTAGAGGGCGCTTTTGCCTATGTCTGCAAAGACCATGCTGACGGCCTCCTCCTCGCACTCAAACCCGGTGAGAAAAAAGTGTACGGTGTTTGTGTTCTTGAACGGTCCCCCTGATACCTGATCGTCTCGCAAAAACCAGCGTCTCATCCGGGAGGTCCCGGACCAGACCCAAAATGGGCCCAAAATATTTCTCTGTAGAAATGATTTCCTCACGAAGAAAAACCGAGTGAAAAACAACCGAAAGATCTAAGGTATGGTGTCTCCTTACAATGTTATGCTAGTAAAGAATAAGGAGACAATTAATAAATCGTCCGGTC
>JBAZRZ010000086.1:0-3155 GCA_041662685.1 Methanoregula sp. | reverse complement strand
GTGAAATGAGGAATTGTTGTGAGACCCAGTACTGCCCGGATACGATCCATTTCTTCAAGGTTCCAGATGACGGTGCGTAGTTTTCTTTTCGATATTCTTTGAAAAGAAGTAGTGTCAACCGCTGATGTTGAGTGTAATTTGGGGGAACGGAGGCCGTTAAGTGCCCGGATGGGAGAGGTTGTTAAGTCTGAAAAAAGGGTGGTTTGGGGGGTGGTTTTCAAGTGGGGGCGAGGAATTTTTTCGTTCTGATGGAATTGTGTGAAATTATTATTTTAGATTTTTCCTGAAATTTTTTCAAGAAAATCCGGTAAAATTTTTTCCGTCAAAAGTCCGGTCGGGAAATTTCCCGGTTAGCCCCCCCCGTCCCCTCCGAAACCCGGGGTCTGGCCGGCTCTCAGCGTAACGGCCCAGCCTTGAGCCGGTAATTGCATGCCGTTTGGCAATTGCCGGTACATGAACGGGCACCGGAACTTACATTTACCAGAGTGCTTGGGAGAGTGAGCCAGACAGTGAAACCTAATAAGCAGGTACATCCAAGAAATATCAAGACTACTGGAGGTTGCATCTTGAAAGTCCGTGAGATTATTAAAATAATCGAGACCGATGGATGGTATATCGTAGCAACAAAGGGAAGTCATCGCCAGTACAAGCATCCGGAAAAACCCGGCAGGATCACTATCGCCGGGCATCTGGCAGATGATTTAGCACCCGGCACGATGAACAGCATCTTCAAACAAGCACAACTCAAGGATTGAATACTATGCACAGGTTTTTGATCGTCATTGAAAAAGTGGGAAAGAATTTCTCAGCATATTCACCAGATCTCCCCGGTTGCATCGCAACAGGAAAGACCCGGGAGGAAACAGAAGAGCGGATGCATGAAGCGATCGAGATGCATATCCGTGGACTTATTGAAGACGGGATGTCAGTCCCGAAATCCCATTCATCAGCAACGTTTGTCGCGGTTCAGGCTGATTGAAAATTTGTTCCACCACTTTTTTTTTTTTAATCAGATGATTTGTTTTTAAGGTTTCACCAAGGGGCTGCTCATTATTTTCTGGCAGGCCCCACCCGTCCCCGCTGTGGCCCGGGGGCTGGCCAGGCTCCGCGTAACGGCCCAGCCTTGAACCGGTCATTGCATGCTGTTTGGCAATTGCCCGGAACAGGAACGGGCAGCGGGACGTGTAGGTACCGGAGCTTTTGGGAAAATGAGAGGGACTGGAAAGGGCTGAGCTTCTCCGGAACTAGACAGCAGGCAAACCTCACACGCCTCCGCTAAAGCCCGGGTGGTGCACCTGTAATGGGGGTGACGGACCTAAAATATCCTACAGGAGTTCAAGCGTTTTATTGACATACACAATGTCATTGGTGTACCAGGTCAGGTAGAACGAGGAACTGGCCAGTTCCTCATTCCCCTGCTGGGGATAGAGGTGCAGCTCGATTTTCACGGGTTTTTTATTCTCCGCAGGATCGTTTTTTGAATATGTCCAGTAAATATCGCGGGAATAATCATCATACACAGGATTTCCGAGGATGGTTACTTCGGTGGTCGAGGGAATGACACGGATGAAATAGCCGTAATCCGCAGACCAGGTATGCCTGCTCGCCTGAATTGTCCGGCCGGAGATATTCGTGATCTCCAGCCGCAATCCTTTTGCCGATGAGATCTGCGGGGAAAAATACTGCTGGTCGGCCCGGATTTCCAGAGGTCCTGGAATGGGATCGTTACTATCAGAAATATGGAGGATTGCAAAGGAAAGAAGAACGAGACATCCGATAACGAGGATGATGAATACAATCATGCTGAGCCGGGGGTGTTTTTCCTGGCCCAGGATTTTCATAATCACGGTTTTTCCGATCTTCCACCCCAACAATGTAAAGATGAAAAGCGAGATTATGGCAATCCCGATGACTGCTGCAAACAGCCATGACAGTTTATTCGGGATCAGGGGCATCAGCATGATGAAAAACAGAATCAGGCCAATCCACATCGGCACCAGACAGCAGAGGAGAATGCAGCGCTGAAATCCCCCCCCCCCGTACCATGTGATGAACGTTTTTGACCTCAGCGTGATCCTTGTATTTACCGCCTCGTCTCTCCTTCCCTCGAGAACAAGGGAAAATATCATCAGAAAACAGATGAACAGGAATACCGCTCCAAAAAAAATGATGATGGAGAGGAAGAGGGGGAGGTAATTATCTGCATCGACAATCCAGGATACCCCGAGAACCCGGGTCCCCATATTGGGAATAAGGGAGATCATGGTTCCCGTTACCCCGACCATAGTGAACATGCGGAAATTTTCCCATAAAAAATTCCTGATGGTAAAGAGTTTTTTTTTACCTTTTTGTTGCAGGAAGAGCACACACTATCAGGAGAGGATAATTCCCTGCCGCAATCCGGACAGATCTTCATGATGCATTTGTGTAATCCCTCCCGGGTTAATAAATGATTTTTTCAACCGCTCTTTGTTCCAGAGTGACCGGAAAAATTTTCCCCGGGCCGTGGATTGACCGGGTCTCTTTGTAACGGCTCAGCCTTGAGCCGGTCATCGCATGCCATTTGGCAATTGCCCGGAACAGGAACGGGCACCGGGACGGGTATGTACCGGAAAATCGATCAAGTTAAAATTTTAATAAATATTTTTGTTTATATGGTCCTGTTGCTTCTGCGGTTGTTCAACCAAAAAAGCGGTTACTGTTGATTGAGGATTGGTTAATTGCAGGGGCAAAAATTCCGAATAAAAACGATTTGAAATTTATTTTATCTGGATTCCAACTTGGATGATTTTCATATATTCAAGGAAAATGTACTCTTTGTACCGTTGTTTTCCAGTAATTTCTCCTATGATCCCAATCTTCTGGAACTTCGATAGTAAAATTGTTGCAGCTTGCATACTAATTTTAAGATCTTGTGATACAATTTTTGTTGTTATGTAAGGCCTCTCAAATAATAGATCTACGAGTTTTATCGCATTATCCCCACCGACATTATTTTCCATTAATTTTTTGATAACATCTCCTTTTAATTGCTCTGTAGAAATGATTTCCTCACGAAGAAAAACCGAGTGAAAAACAACCGAAAGATCTAAGGTATGGTGTCTCCTTACAATGTTATGCTAGTAAAGAATAAGGAGACAATTAATAAATCGTCC
>JBAZRZ010000085.1:0-3490 GCA_041662685.1 Methanoregula sp. | reverse complement strand
GTTCCGTGTGTGCCGAGCATGGATGCGATCAGGATTGGGGTGAATATCCCAACCCCGTAAAAGGCAAAGTCCATTAAAAACCACGGGACCGTGATGAGAATGGTCCTGCGCATGTTTTTTTTTTTTTGAAGAGTTCGGCATACAAGCTCAGGGAAGAATACCATGCCGATCTCTCTTCTGGCTTCTTTTCAACCGGATCTGCCATTGGGGGCATGATCGGTTTCTTCAGGGTGAAATCCGGTATCAGGTAGCGGACAACCCCCATCGCAAGTTTCCATTCCTTCCGCTGGATATGCCAGCGGGCGCTGACAACAGGAACGAAAAGGGCGGAAAAGAGGCCACAACCATGATACGCCGGTTTCTACCAAGAATTTAAATCTGAATAATTTTTAAAGTTACACACTTGGCTAGGCATGAAGACCATCTGCTCATTCTGCAATACAGTGATAAGAGAAGGGACACAGGGGACGCCCCGGTTAGCCACGGTGTTTGTAAATCCGGTTATACGAGAGTTCTCAACGAACACGGATTCAATCTCAAGAAATTCCTCGACATGCTCGATGCTCCCGTATTTCTCGTTGATGACGATGTCAATGTCCTTGCAGCAAACTCCCTTGCAATTGCAATCGTCAAAAACCTATTGAAAGGACCAAAGTGCAGCTCTGCGGAAATGTTCTTGAATGTGTCAATGCGTTTCTTCCGGAGGGATGTGGGAAGACTCCCGTCTGTCCCGATTGTACTATTATGACGTCTGTAAACGAAACGTTCAAAACCGGGACGCAGATAACCCGTCGTCCTGCAGTTATAACCCGGAAGAACAGAGACTCTGAAGAGACGGGGCACCTTTTCGTCTCCACACGGAAAGATGGGGGCATAGTCCTGCTCCAGCTTGAATTTTGTGCAGCGGTGTGACGTCAGTTTTTCTTTTTAAAAGCGTGCAGATAAAAAAGCAATTTTTCATGCAGCCAGGTGTTCAATGCCCTGCTCTAAAAAGCGTATTGCATTAAAACAGCCGAAAATAAAATATTTTTTATTACTATTGCCGCCGGTACATTTATTACATCGCGGGGAGCATGAGCGACTATTCTGGGATTGACCCTCCATTGCTTCAAAAAACAAAAAACGGCCCTGCCGGTACATCGTGATCCCAGAATAATCGTTGTCTGCCATAATTCCCATGTGCCTGGCAGACAGGAAGACACGGTAACGAAACAGGTAAAACGCGTGAGCACCCGCTGAACAACACACGGGTAGGCAGCAGGTGACCCACGCGGAAACGAGGTGAAAAAAACGGACGGGTATGCTAATACAATCCTGTATGTTGATCTCACGAAAGGATCGGTAACAAAAAAACCCTTCCCCGCGGAACTGAAAAAGAATTGTCTCGGGGGACGGGGACTCGGTGTAAAACTGGTTTCGGACCTGATGCCGGCAAACACCGATGCGCTCGATGAAAAAAGCGTCATGGTCGTAGCAACCGGGCCACTGACGGGCATTGGTGTCCCGCTCGGGGCACGCCACCAGGTGATTGCCACATCCCCACTCAACAATACCCTCTGCTCTTAGGAGGACAGCGGGGCATTTTTCGACCATGAAATGAAAGGTGCGGGATTTGAGCCATCGTCATCTCCGGCAAAGCTAAAAAGCCCACCTACCTCTTGCTCGATCACGAAAAAGCCGAGCTTCGCGATGCCTCAGCCTACTGGGGAAAGACGGTCAATGAGACCACGCTGGGCCTGCAAAAAGATCTCGGCGACGAGCACACCCGGGTTCTCTGTATCGGGCCCGCAGGAGAACTCAAAAGCCGGATTGCCTGCATCATGTCAGACCAGTACCGGGCTGCCGGACGGGGCGGGCTTGGTGCGGTTATGGGCTCCAAGATGCTCAAGGCGATCACGGCCCGGGGCGATCTGAAAATCGGGGTTGCCAATCCTGAAAAATTCAAGGAAGCCACTCTGGCAACACGCAATAAGATCACGGCCGGCCCGGTGACCAGCGGGGCACTTGCCGATTACGGCACGCAGGTGCTCATGAACCTGATCAACAACAGCTACATCCTGCCGACCCGCAATCACCAGACCGCGTATTTCGCGGATGCTGAAAAGATCTCCGGCGAAGAGATGGTAAAGACCACCCTTGTTCGCAAAAAGCCCTGCTATGGCTGCATGATCGGGTGCGGGCGTGGGACAAAGATCGATGGCAAAGAAGCCGAAGGGCCCGAATACGAGAACGCATGGGCGTTTGGCGCAGACTGTGGTGTGGACGATCTCGTTGCGGTCACCCGGGCAAACAACCTCTGCAATGATCTCGGACTCGATGCCATATCAGCCGGAGTGACGATTGCCTGTGCCATGGAACTCTCGGAGAAGGGTTATATCAAGGAGAAAATTCAATTCGGCGATGCACAGAAGAACGTCGAGCTCACCAAAATGATGGGCTACCGGCAGGGTCTGGGAGCGAGAACCCTTACTCGACGAATATTACGCAGAGCGTGGCTGGGATACACAGGGTGTTCCAACACCGCAGAAACTCGGCCAGCTGGGACTGGTCCGGTAATTACGGTGCATGGCAGTGCCAGGGTGTATGCGACTGTGCGAAAGGACACATTTAACTGCCAGAAAAACGGGTATAACAGTGAAGGATTCATCATGAAGATCAATATCGAGCGCGATGCCTGCGTGAGTTGCGGGACCTGCTGGGATACCTGCCCGGCCTTTTTTTTGCAAAATGATAAGGATTCATTCTCCCAGATTGTGCCGGAATACCAGATCAACGGGAACATAGCCGAAGGGACACCATCACCCGACGATGAGGGGGGTGCACGCGAAGCCGCAGATATCTGTCCGGCACAGATTATCCACATTGAGGAATAAGAAACTGCGATAAATGAGGGGAGAAGGGTATGTTCCCCTTGGGCTGCCTCCCCCTCCGGAGGAAAGAGGGGAACATCCACCGATCAGAATTGATGCAATCCCGCAAACCCGTTTTTTATGATTTTCATGGGTGGCGATTCCACGGGGGGATGGGCGCTGGACAACAGGAGTGAAAAGGGCGGATATGGAACAATGGGGAACCCTGATGGACCTTTCAAACACCGTTACCCATCAGATGAATCCATCAAGGAGATTTAACAGGACAAAACCGGAATTTGTAATTTTTGAGGATTGTCACAATAGTTAAATGGACAGCCCCCATGGTATTGGCAGGCACGTAAGATCATGGTCATCAAAACCTGCTCTGTAGAAATGATTTCCTCACGAAGAAAAACCGAGTGAAAAACAACCGAAAGATCTAAGGTATGGTGTCTCCTTACAATGTTATGCTAGTAAAGAATAAGGAGATAATTAATAAATCGTCCGGTCGGTTTATCAGTTTTATCAAACATGCATATTCCCTTGTCCAGTCTACTCGACCCACCCCATATTCTTGTAAGTATTCCAGGAGAGATTACACTCAACATCAGCGGTTGACACTACTTCTTTTCAAAGAA
>JBAZRZ010000084.1:0-3506 GCA_041662685.1 Methanoregula sp. | reverse complement strand
GGAGAGCATTGACTGATGAGGCGGCATCTTTGTGAAGGTATACCTTGTTTTTCGCTCGATAGCGTGAGCAGTCATCAGTAAAACCAGTGACGTAGACCTTGCCAACTCCACGGATACGAAACTGGAAACCTTCCTTTGCCGTGATGATATATGCGCCAGAAGCGATGATGACAAGACGCTCGTCCTCGCGGTGCGCATAACGGGTTGATCTATGGCGTCTGTCCCCCTCAAGCCATTCCTGGATAGTTCCGGCAACAGGATCCACCTCGGGAAGAAGATCGGCAGTGGCGGTGAAGGGGACGTGTACGAGTGCCTCCCGGCGCATTCGAACGTGGTTGCCAAGATCTATCACAAGCCGCTCGAAGCGCAGAAGCAGGAGAAATTACTCCTTATGGCGAGGGGGTGCAACGATGAGCTCAAGAGCATCTCGGCCTGGCCGACCGATGTGCTCCATGTCAGCGAGGGGGGGCCGGTCGTTGGATTTTTAATGCCGAAGATCAGCGAGTACGAACCGGTGCACAAGGTGTACGGGCCAACGCACCGGAAAGAACACTTTCCCCACGCGGACTGGCGGTTTCTCGTGCGCACGGCAAAAAACCTTGCAGCCGCGTTCTTTGTCATCCACAAGTTCGGGTACGGGATCGGCGATGTCAACGAGGGCAATATTCTTGTCAACGATCAGGCCTGCGTCAGGCTGATAGACTGCGACTCGTTCCAGATCAGGGCTGGCGACCGGCTCTATTACTGCGAAGTCGGCGTGGCCCAGTTCACCCCGCCAGAGATCCAGAACTCGAAAAATTTCAGGATGGAACGGACAGCAAACCACGACAATTTCGGGCTTTCGATCCTGTTCTTCCAGATCCTCTTTTTCGGACGGCATCCCTACTCGGGCGTGTACGCGGGAAAAGAGGACATGCCGCTCGAAAAGGCGATAGCAGAATTCCGGTTTGCCTACGGCAAAAATTCCCCGCTCAAATCCATTGCCCCTCCACCGAACTCTGTGGGCCTGTCCGTTGTCCCCACCCAGGTGGCCGGGCTCTTTGAGTGTGCGTTCTCAGAAGCCGGTGCCCAGCCTAATGGCCGTCCCGTGGCCGGGGAGTGGTGGGATGCGCTTGAGTCCCTCGAAAAGAAGATGCGGCGGTGCAGTGCGGATTCCGTGCACAGTTACTACTCAGGACTCGCGGCATGCCCGTGGTGTCGGCTCGAAGAGAGCTCCGGTCTCCTGTTGTTCTTGAGCGCAGACCGGATCACAAAGATCGATATCAAGCGCGAGTGGCAGAAAGTCGAGGCAATCACCCCCCCGGGTCCGATCCCGCAGATCAACCCCGGCAATTACCTCCATCGTGCAGCACCCGTCTCTCCGGGTATTGAACGTTCAATTGGCCTCAGGAATTTTCGCCAGTTCGCGGAGATGGCACTTATCGCTGTCTGTGTAGTGATGGCGCTTGCGGAGCAGATCACCGACTATCTCATACTCCTGCCGGTCGTCATTGTCGTTATGGTACTGTTCCTGTACCCGGGCGCAGCAGCCGGTGAGAAAAGACGGTGGCGGGGAACCCTCGACAGCGTACGGTACCTGTGGGACCTGTGGAACAGGAAGTGGATCGCCGAAGCGGGCGATTCAGCGTTTCTTGCGCAGCTGAACCAGCTGCGGGACCTCAGAGGAAAATACGAGAAGATCGACCGGGATTACCGGGCCGGCCTTCTATCGTTAGAGCGCACGATCAAAGAGCGGCAGCAGAAAAAATTCCTGGAGCGCTTTAGCATAGACTCCTGCACGGTTCCCCGGATCACTACCGGGCTTAAAGCATCCTGAAGTCTGTGGGGATCAGGACTGCTGCCGACATCACGCGGAACAAGTTACTGGGCATTCCCCAGCTCGACAACACCCTGACCAACGAGCTCCTTGCGTGGCGGGAGAAGACGGAGAGAACATTCCTCTTCGATCCTACCCAGGGAATCGACCGGTCCGATGTCCAGGTCCTCATCCACAAGTTCCAGCCGATGGTAAAACCTGTCGAGCGGGACCTTGTGCAGGGTATCCTGAAACTGCACCGGACACAAGGCGATATCGTAAAGAAACGGATCACGCTCCGGCCCGCTGTTGAAAAACGGGCACGGGAACTCGCACAGGCTGAAGTGGATTTCGAAGTCTTCATCCGCACTCCGGAAGAACTTATCTGGCGGGAGATAGACGGGATTCTCTTTCCCCGGAAGTATTCCCGGTGAGGTTAAAAAAAAATTCCAGAGATCCACTCACGCTGAAAAATCGATCTCCCCCCAAAGACATCTCTGAAAAATTTGGAGATATTGTCAAGAATCTCCTTTTGTACATCGATCTTCTGGACTTCTCCTTCAGTCTGATTGCCGAGCGCTGCGATCTTTGCATCGTAATCCGTGGTGAGTGAGAGGGTCGGAGAGATAATTGTCGCAGGGGATGTAGTCGGCGATGTGGTTGGTACTGCTGAGATTGTGGTTACACCTTTAGTCTGCCTGGTTACTATGGCGAATGTGTGGGTTTGCGTGGGGATTGAAACCGCGGTCCCATACTTCCCGATCTTCCAGAGAGGTCCTGACTGCCAGAGGGCGAATATCGTGCCTAATGAATCTACAGCAACATCATAGTTACTCCCACCGGTTTCGCATGTTGAGAGAAATTCCCCGACCGGGTTGAACTTCTGGACCCGGGAGGTGAGATCAGCAACATAGACATTGCCCCAGGAATCAACGGTGATACCGGTCGGGGTCGAGAATTGTCCGTCGCCCGTTCCTGAAGTACCCCATTTGCGAGAAACGTTCCGGTGGGACTGAACTTTTGTATCCGTTTGTTGCCCGTATCAGCAACATACACATTGCCGGAAGAATCAACGGCGATCCCGTAGGGGACCTCGGACTGCCTGTATTCGGATTCCTTGAGATCCCAGAAGGTTATCATTGACCCGTCGGAGGGGAATTCCAGGATCCTGTTGTTGCCCGTATCGGTCACATAGATATTGTCGTTTGAATCAATGGCAACACCATTGGCTGTTGTATTGGATCCTCCCTCATACGATCCCCACATCCTGACAAATGTACAGGTCTCTTCTGCAAAGACTCCCTGCACCAGTACGATGAGGAGGAGAATACCGAGTAGGATCCTCCCTAAATTCCTGATGACCAAAATATCATGAATGATCGTTCAGCACCCCCGGATCTGCCTTTGTTCGATGATAGTATTGAGTTATTAAATATATTTGGGTGAATCGATATGTCCCGCATGCAGGAACCCGACCGGCTTTTTAAAAAATGCAGGCTGCCGGACTTTTAATCACAAATTTTTTATTAATCAGAATGTTGTACGAGGCACATATGAACCGGTTCTGCATCTTTGCCGGATTACTCAAGGTTGCGACCCTTGCGATCGCCCTAGTGCTCCTATGATCCCCCGGGAGTTCTGACGAGCACGAATACCGGGCCGGCACTCTCCGGCACCGTGGTACCTGTTCTGTCGCGCGGACAAAGATTTC
>JBAZRZ010000083.1:0-3788 GCA_041662685.1 Methanoregula sp. | reverse complement strand
CAAAACGCAGGATCTCAAAAAATGCACCCCTCCACCCGCTCTGCTCGAAAACCCGGAGCAGGTAGTATAGGGTGTGGTGGAAGAGATGGATATTGAAAAAAAATTGCGGATTAACGCCCCTTATATTTTTCATACGCCAGGGCAAAATCTTCGAGTGCCATTTCCAGGTCTTCCCGGATAATCTTCCGCAGGAGCCCTTTGGGGATATCTTCACCGCTGTGAACCGGCACAGTGGTATACCGCCATCATCAGACTTCATCCGAACATGATATCCTCTCTGGCGAATGACAGTAAAACCAAGCGTTTCGAGAAAAGCAATGAGATCTTTTCCTTTTATGACCGGAAGCATTACGCACCCTTGACGATCTCAACCTCGCGGAAACCCACAAAGGTATTGAGATGGTCAGGCTGCGAATCTTCCATACAGAGCTCGATAATTTCCCTGATGCGGACGAGTGCCTCATCGATGGTTTTACCGTAGGTGTGGCAGCCTTTGAACTGGGGACAAGATACAATGAAGATCCCATCCTCATCGGTCCCAATCATGATGGGAACATGGATCGATTTCATGTACACATCACCAGTATTCATCCATTAATTCTTTTTTGGGATCAAAAACACCCTTTGGTCTGCCACTCTCCCATTGTGCACCGGCTCGTGAATTCGCCCGTACCCCTTCCCTCGCATACTGGACACCCCCTCTATTACGGAAGATTCTGTTACAATGGCCCCTCTCAGTACCAGCCCCGCCGCCACACCGGTATCGGACCTGATGCTGCACCCTGCCTGATATTTCCACAATTTTTCTTTTTGTACTCATCTATCAGGCATCAGCCGACACCAACAGTGAGACTGGGTCCCGTTTGTGCAATAAAATAAAAAAATCTGTTCCTTCCGACAACAAAGATTGAGAACGAATATCAGAATAGTACAGGAATAGTATGTCAGGTACCGTAAAAATCACCGAATACTGGCACAGGCACGATTCGGCCCGGGACCGGCTTCATCTGAACAAGGAATTTCACCTCCGCGAAAAAGAATATTTCAAAAAATTCGGAGAATTTTTACAAAAAAGCAAATCCCGGGGATGGAAGACCTGGTGACCTTTAGCACTCATCAATGCATGAAGAAACGAACCGGATTCCGACACTTTCACTCCGCCAACCGGGTTCCTTATCTTCACAAGTACCGACATTCTGGATAAAGAACGCGATTCATTCATGAAACCCAGGACCGCAATCGTAAAACCTCCCAGAGAACCCCTCCACCCTCTCGTTAAAGAGATCCGGGATTTGGTACAAATCGTTCGCAGGACCGCCAGCCAGAACATAAACACCCTGCAGGTCAGCACCAACTTCGAGATAGGCAGGCGGATTGTTGAGTATGAACAACAGGGAAACAGACGGGCGGAATACGTAAAAACGGATTCTCATAGAACTCTCGCATCGGCTGACTGATGAATTAGGACACGGCTTTTCAGAAAGAAATCTGAAGTATATGCGCCAGTTTTACCTTGAATATTCTGAAACGATACCACAAATTCCCCAGACCGTGTCTGGGAAATTGCCGGCCAAAACACAGACGAAAACTCCAATTCGGCAGACCCTGTCTGCCCAATTCACCCCCCGGTTCACCCTCAGCTGGTCCCACTACATCCACCTCATGAATATCGACAACCGGGACGACGGCAAAAATCAATGGTCACTTTCCGAGCTTAAAAGACAGTTCAACTCAGGAATCTATGAACGACTTGCACTCAGCCGGGATAAAAAAGGAGTGAAATCTCTCGCGGACAAAGGACAGATCGTCGGAAATCCGCAGGACGTGCTCAAAGATCCCTATGTACTTGAATTCCTCGGACTCGATGAGAAATCGCACTACTCCGAAAATGACCTGGAATCAGCGATCATTGGGAAACTCGAAACTTTCCTGCTGGAACTCGGGAAAGGATTTCTTTTCGAATCCCGGCAGAAACGGTTTACCTTCGATGCCGACAATTTCTATGTGGACCTCGTCTTCTACAACCGCATCCTCCGTGATATGTCTTAATCGACCTCAAGATCGGAAAACTCACGCACGAGAATCTCGGCCAGATGCAGATGTATGTCAATTATTACAATCGCGAAGTAAAACTCGAGAACGAGAACCCGACTATCGGAATGATTCTCTGCAAGACAAAGAATGATGCCCTCGTCAGGCTCACCCTGCCAGAAGATGCAAACATATACGCTTCCCAGTACCAACTCTATCTGCCCTCAAAAGAGGAGCTCAAAAGGAAACTGATCGAATGGTCAGAAAATGCCGGGGGACTACAAGAGTCCGGGTAATGTATCCTGAAGTGACGGATTGATGCACATATGAACAATTGTTGCGTCATTCAAAGTCCCCTTCGTCTCCGGTAATTGTCCTGCAGGCTGTGGGACAAACAAGCAGGAGTCGGGTGAAAAAATGATCCTGGGCCTCTCATCAGCTCCTCAACCACCTCGCCATTGAACCCGGACGATACCCGGCCCGTCAGGTATATCTGGATGTCCCGCTATCCCCTATTCATGAAGATCGCACTCTCCATCATTCTGGTAATCCTTGCCGTGCTTGCCTGCGGGTGCACGTCAACTGCTCCCTCCCCGGCCACAACCCCCGCTCCTGCCGCCATTCCGGCTGCAGTTTCACCCGTCACCCCCAGCCTCATCGGCACCTGGACCGGCACGATGCTGGGCTATGATGAGAGTATCGAGTACACGGATTATAACAAGACTTCCATGTCGATGGTTGTTGCCGAACAGCACGGGAGGCTCTTTTCCGGCAATCTCAAATTCAGGTTCAACAACACTGATATCTCCGTCCCCATGGCCGGGGTGATCGGGCGCGATGGCAGGACCTTTGCCCTTGTCGAGAACAGCAACGGGTACACGACAGGTGAGATCATCGGCAATGACGAGATCGAGCTCATCCACCTGGACGACCAGAAACCCATCAACGTTGCGATCGATACCCTGAAAAAAGCGTGAGTAAGGGAACCGGAAAAAGCATTTACTTTTTTTTAGAGCACCCGGCTCGTTTACCGGCAAACCAGCCTTCCGGATAATACAACCATCCCGGTACAAAAAAAATCCGCAGCAGATGCATGAGCCAGGGAAAATTACCCCCCCCCATCAGTATATCTGCCTGCCTATCACGACCCCGCGTATCCCGCCCCGGGGCTCCCTGACATCCCCGACATACCGGGGGATCATGTGGCAATGGCAGTGCATCACCGTCTGCCCGGCGGCTGCACCGGTATTAAACCCGGTATTGTACCCGGCCGGACGGAAATTCTCCTCGATTACTTCTCTGCAGTCATCGATCAGGGCAAACAAGGCAAGCCGCTCCTCAACCGTCATCGGGAAG
The DNA here is from genome assembly GCA_041662685.1 of Methanoregula sp. GTDB lineage: Archaea > Halobacteriota > Methanomicrobia > Methanomicrobiales > Methanospirillaceae > Methanoregula. The sequence continues at coordinate 401 of JBAZRZ010000083.1, read as the reverse complement.
AGATCCGGAGTATGCCGGTTAAGCATCAGGAGCAGGTGGCGCAGGTTCCGGTTTTTAAAAACACCCGTGCCTTTGGAACGATTTTCATGAAAAAAAGGATGCGTATAACCATCCCGCGGAACAGATTTCCGGTACGTATCATAAAGATTCTCCATCAGTATTATGGTCCGGGGAAAATCATAGAATAGAAGATGGCTGATAAAAAGTACGAATCATTAAAGATTGAGAACATCGTTGCTTCCGGTGCCATTGCCGAAACCATTGATCTGGTTGAGCTCTCGAGCAAGGTTCCAAACTGCGAACTCAACAAGAAACGGTTCCCTGGTGCAGTATATCGCATCACCGATCCCAAGATTGCAGCCCTGATCTTTTCCTCAGGTAAGGTCGTGCTTACCGGCATC
>JBAZRZ010000082.1:0-3914 GCA_041662685.1 Methanoregula sp. | reverse complement strand
TATAGAATACGACTGCTTTGGTCCTGATTTCCATTGTCGCTTTCACCCGCAAGCACCTGATTGGTGCTCTTGAAAGCGGACATAAATTATGTCACTATTTTAGGACAGAAATACTGGCACGCTACAATTAGGAGAACCGGTAGTGAAGCTACAGGGAGGGGAAAAACAGGATGCCGAAGAGCAAATCGGTGACAGAGGGGGAAGTCCCGCTCTATCTCCTGCCCCATGCAATCACCCGACATATCAGCCGGATCGGTGATTCGATGTATCGCATCAGAGTAAAGCGGACGCACTGGCATTATTACAATATATCAGTCCGGACCAAACCCCTGCCAAAAGAGCTTGCCCCGGCACGGGTTACGAGACGGGTGGATTCCGGGAATTTCCTAACGGAACTTCGGCACAGTACCGGCGAACCGGATTTTGGGAGAACGGCATGAGCCGGGGGCCACCATCGCGCCGGGCACTAGCTGAAGCAATCCCTATTGCACACCAACGGGGAATATTCCAGGTTGCCGGTCGTGGCCCGGAAAACCTGTATGATTTTACCATCGTCTCTGCGATCCCGGTTGCATTTGTTCGGGTCACCTATTGTTCACGGATCCATGCACCGGTCGCGGAACTCCTGATGGAGTTCCAGGACGAGCTTCACCAGCTCCGCATGGTCACGAGGCATGATGCCATCTCGCGGGAACTCTGGCTCCGCTCAAGGCACGGCACGTGGCGGTTCTTCTGCCTCACCAGCAATTGTCTCATTGAACTGGGACGGACGGCCAGCCACTCTCCGGGAAAACCGCAGTTGTGCAGTAAAGCGGACCGTGGCCCGTAGAAAAACAATATTCTTTTTTTTATCCTTCGCCAGATAGTTTCACCCATCCGGCTCGCGATTATAATATCCGCTATCTGGCTCTCCCCGGACAAAAGAGAATTCGTCTTCGGGACTCAGGATCCTTATTTTTTTTAAATAACTCACGTTTCGGATGTTAAGGGAGTACCCCTAAAATACGGTCTATACAGGCTCCGATTCCTTTTTTTCCCCGGTTTTGAGGTAATAATTCAGTCAGGTTTGCATATTTTTACGTCGGAGAAACAGAGATCATAATTAGCAGTATTTGGGAGGCGAAAACAAAGGGCGATCATGGTTCAGGAGGGGGCACGTTATAAAAACCGAAATAAACGGGAAATAAAAGATCCTTTTTTTAGGAAATGACCTCCGTCACGACAAGTGGGCAAACCAGGTTTCATTATTCCCATTTTTGCGAAATCATCCGGCAAATATACTGCCCCGGATTCTCTTAAAATACCATTAAAAGTCTCCGTTTTGCCCTCTGAAAATTTATTCGGCCAGACCCATCTCCTCCGGCGTCCCATAGTGATATGTCAAAGGGCCACGGCGACGAAGGAGAATAACCCTCCTCCTTCGGGAATGTTTGCGCAGACATTCCCGGAAAAACCTTAACAGAGATCCGCGGAGCGGATCTAAAAACCATCGAAGAACCCAGATTGGGTTCTTCTCATCCTAAAAGGTTCTCAACGAACCTTTCAAAAAACAAGGAGATACAAAACATGGCAGATTTCGTACAGAAGACAATCGTAAAGACCGCGACCCGCGAGCTCGCAAACCCGATCGAAGATGTGGCAGCATTCAACACAATCGTGCAGTCGGTCCTGACCGGCACCCCGTTCGGATGCGTGGCCTATCCAGTGGCGGGAGTCAGCCACCCTGGCGTGGAGATGGCAAAGGAGACCTACGTGGCGGCAAAGATCCTCTACCAGGACAGCGATGCCAAAACCGTGGGTAACGATTCCGGCAAATTCAACTCGGTTACCGGGTTCAATGCCGGGACAGCCGCACTCCTCGCGAGTGCTGCGCTTACCGCAGCCCATACCGACACCCCGGTCCGGGACCTGGACAACGAGACCTACTCGGCGACGGTCAAATGCCGGGATCCAAATGGGGAGCTCTACAACATCACGTTCGGCCGGGACAGCGTGAGCCTCACGTCCTACTCGGACGATGGCATCCGGACAAAGGTTGAGACCTGGGCCGACACGGTGGCGGCCTTAGCCTGACGCGGACTGATTTAAAAAAACGTGAGACGGGAAAATAGGACAAAGGTACCTGATGAACTGGGCAACTGACGGGTAATGCGGGAGACCTTACCGGGTTTAAAAATGGGTCACTGATCCTTGACGATAAACCCGGCTGGCTTCCCCCAGCAAAATCCCCCGTTCCGGTAAAAAGCAGGACACTTTGTTCTTTTCTCACTCACCGGACCGGCACCGGGGAGTAAAAAAAACTCCTCTCTGTCAGTCCCGGTTTTTTATGGAGGCTAATTATGGAAACTGAAGTTCTGGGGTTCATCCTGGGAGCGGTGCTCCCGGTCTATCCCCTGCTGTTTGTCATCTACCAGAGAATCGGCAGGTATGATGAGATTGTTGAGGAATTCAAACGACTCCGGAAAGAATACGAGCACTACAAGGAGGTGCATCATGGTAACTGAACCAGCACCGGTCGCCACCGTCACCGGCCTCTACCGGGGAACCTGGAGCGGTCTCGAACCGCTGACCAAAGAGACGCCCCTCACGATTGACGAAGTCCGGCGCAACCCGATCTTCTACGAGCTGGAATTGCACCCGGAAGCGGGCGATGAGAACCTGATCATCGATGTCATCTACGATAACATGGCACCGGTACGCCTCCAGGATCTCATGAGAGGAACCGATATTCCCCGGGGCGTCCGCTTCTGGCCGGACTGGTTCGAGATCCCACCTTACCGTGAGATGCGGGATGTTGACGGGCGCCGCGTCTACTCCCGGGCCCCGGGGATCTACACGGTCCGTATCCGGACGGCAAAAAGGGCACGCAGCCAGAGGATGGGGGGAAAACGCGACTTTGGCTAGGCCAATGGCGGCTGCACGAGCCCGGTCTTTGAGTTCACTATTGCAGCGGACGGGGACGATGTTTGAGAACGTGATGCCGACCCGGGCGGCCATCTGCGGGGTAGGGATCCACCTCGCCATTATTTTTCTCGTATCGCACCTCCCGCTCATTCTTCTCACGGTACCGGTCGCAATCCTGTTCCTCGGGATTGTCGCAGATCCCGAAGAGACCCATGCGGTCTGGTACGGTATGCTGAGCACGCTTGGCATCTTTGACCTGTCGGCGCTGGACAATGAGGAGCGGGCAACCTGCGTGGAAAAGAAACACTACTTCTGGTTCGGGGAAGTGGCATCATCGGCCCTGCTGGCACTCATCTTCAGCATCACGGTGGGACTGTGCCTTGCAGCAAGAACGGAGATTACCCTTGCGTTCATGGGAGCGGCCATGGTTTTCCTTCCGCTCTTTGTCTTCCTTCCAGGGATCATCCGGCAGGGGATTCATGCAGACATGGGGGCAATCATCGACACCATCGGGAAGAATGAGCAGGTCAGGAAGGTGTTCTGGGCCCTGTTTGCGGCTATTGCCGGGCTGGTACTGATGAGAGTCCTGGATCCGGTTACCGCACAGCAGATTGTGGGGATGATTGCGGGGCTGGGGGTGTGATGAAAGAACCCCGGCTTTTCACCGGAAAAATCTCTGCAATTTTTTTTTATTCAAACACTCTAACAATTTTCTCCATCGCTCGTTAACTTCTCCGGGGATTTTGACGAAAAAAAGAAGAAGCGGGACTTAAAGGATCTCATATCTGTATTTCCCCGTAACTTGCCTTATTGACTATTTTTCCCATCCGATCCCCGCACCTGTCCACTCCCAAATGCTGCTTCAACAAAACGCAGGATCTCAAAAAAAATGCACCCCTCCACCCGCTCTGCTCGAAAACCCGGAGCAGGTAGTATAGGGTGTGGTGGAAGAGATGGATATTGAAAAAAAATTGCGGATTAACGCCCCTTATATTTTTCATACGCCAGGG
>JBAZRZ010000081.1:0-4639 GCA_041662685.1 Methanoregula sp. | reverse complement strand
TTCGATTAGTCCAGCTCGGATCCATCAGGGTACCAACAATGTCTGGGGGAAATATCGAAAGGAGATGACCGACAATTTGGATTTCGTCCGGTATCGTAAACGTTTCCTGGTCAAAACCAAATTCTCTTTCCTGAAAAGAAGATACGGGGCTGACCTGAAATCCCGTATATATCAGATCCAGATGAAGGAAATCTCATGTAAGAGCATTCTCGCGAACCTTGACAGGTTCATACAATTTGTTTGGAGCAAGGTTTTCTACAGGGCAAAAATATTCAGAAAAAGAACTGAACCTTTTTCCTTCGCGCAATAGGGTTTTGAAGAATATGCAGGATATCATTTTGCTGATTATTGTTGTATGAGTATGATTATATCAAAAAAATTCTGTTTACCGTTGTCCTTGAGTGATGGGTATATAATTGGCAGTGCAACCAACGATAGTTCATGCGACCCTATGTCGTGGTCAATGTTGCAATGAGTGCTGATGGCAAGCTTTCCACCCGGGAACGCCGACAGGTAAAGATTTCCGGTGCACAGGATTTCCAACGCGTTGACCGGCTCAAAGCGGAATCTGATGCCGTCATGGTCGGGATCGGGACCGTGCTTGCAGATGATCCCTCCCTCACGGTAAAAAATGAGGAGTGCCGTACCCGTCGTCTTGACCGGGGCGTGGATGAGCACCCGGTCCGCATTGTAGTAGACAGCGCTGCCAGGATCCCGCTTGAAGCTGCCATCCTGCACAAAGGAACGGGAAAACGGATTATTGCCGTCTCGCGCCGGGCAGATCCCCGGAAGATTGCTGCGCTGCAAAGCGATGCCACGGTGCTTATTGCCGGTGAGAATGAAGTTGATCTGGCCACCTTGATGGACAAGCTGGGTGAACTGGGTATCCAGCGTGTGATGGTAGAAGGTGGCGGAACCCTGATTGCCGGGCTCATCAGCGCCGGGCTCGTCAATGAGATCTATACTTTTATCGGCAACATGATCATCGGGGGAAAAGCTTCTCCCACACTTGCCGATGGGGAAGGGTTTATTCAGGAATCGGAGTTTTGCCAGCTCACTCTCATAGAGGCACGTAGGATTGAGAGTGGTATTCTTCTCCATTGGCATGTTGAAAATTCATAACGTTTTGGTATTTTTTATCCGCTGGGTTTACAGGACATTTCCCGTTCGATGCCAGTGTACCGGTTTCCTGACTGCATTTTATTCTTTTATTCCGGAGTTAAATGAACCGGGGGGATCGATCTGAAATACCCGAATTCCCGCATTTCCCGAGGCGGTTTTTAACGAATATCCAAAAAAACGTGGTCTGTCTCTTGTAGTGCATACCGGGAAAATGTTTGACAAATCCTTGTTTTCCCCATTCAATGAAACTCGATACGGATGAATGCGAATGCTCATCTTCCGGTATGGTTGACATTCATCTACGTATATCGCAGTAATCGTCCTAGTTGTTGTCTTCCTCCTGATTGCAGTCAGGCAGGTGGGCAGGTTCACCTTAAAGATCTGGCAGATCATGCTCGGAGGAGCACTGGCGGTGCTTATATCCGGACAGATCGCACCTTTTGATGCACTGCATGCGATCAACCCCGATGTGATCCTTTTTTATTCGGGATGTTTGTTGTCGGGGAAGCCCTCGTTGAGAGCGGGTATCTTGCGTATATCGCCCACCGGCTTTTTTCCCATGCTAAAAATCCCGATCAGCTGGTGCTCGTTATCCTGTTTGGTATAGGATTGCTCTCTGCACTCCTGATGAATGACACACTTGCTATTATCGGACCCCCCCTTGTTCTCGTGCTTGCTACGCGGTTCAAGACATCACCCACCCTGCTCCTTATCACACTGGCAGTTGCGATCACAACCGGTAGTGTGATGAGCCCGATGGGAAATCCCCAGAACCTGCTGATTGCGCAGGACAGTGGGATGGCGGGAGCCTTTGTGACATTTGGCTCATACCTTCTCATACCTACTCTCATCAATCTCCTGATTGCCTTTGTACTACTACGCCAGTTCTATCCGGAGGAGTTTTCTTATCGGCCACTTATGCACGATCCCGTCTGTTCCTGTGACCGGAGAGTGACTCTTCCGGTCAGATGCTCGCTGGCAATCATCCTCCTGCTTGCAGCAGCAAATATTGCTGCGTCACTTATGGGAGCACGGATGGTGATCACCCTGCCCCTGATCGCTATAGCCGCAGCAGTTCCTGTCCTTCTTCTATCAGGACAGAGATGGACCGTGCTCCGTAGTATTGACTGGGCGAACCTTGTTTTCTTTGCGGCAATGTTTATACTGATGGAGAGTGTCTGGCAGACCGGGTTTTTCCAGTCGTTTGTCGATGGAGGTATGGTCTCTTCAGTACCAATGATCCTGGCGACCAGTGTGCTCATCAGCCAGTTTATATCAAACGTTCCCTTTGTTGCGCTTTTCCAGCCTATGATCCTGCAGGCGGGTGGTGGAACACCTCCCTCTCTGATGGCTCTTGCGGCGGGGAGCACCATTGCCGGGAACTTAACGATCTTTGGCGCTGCAAGTAATGTGATCATCATCCAGAATGCCGAGAAACAGGGTTACACGATCTCCTTTATTGAGTTTGCAAAAGTGGGTATCCCGCTCACGATACTCCAGATAGCGGTGTACTGGATTTTTCTTTCAGTGATATGATTCCGTTCCTTGTTCGGGTCATGACCCAAGATAAAAACAGGTACCTTTTTTTTGTTCCTGTTTATGTAATACAACGCGATTTGTATGGCAATGCGCGAAGATTTATGGTGTTCTGGTCAGCATTTTCTCCCATACGTAACAAAAAAAGCATGACTATGTTAACCTTAAAAAAAGGGAGAACCGGAAATAATTCCCATGATCCTAAAAAAAGTTCTTCGGATTGTACATGAAATTCTTTACAACCCCCAATAAAAAAGTTTACCGGTACGGATCTATAGCATGAATGTAACCATTGATCGCATGGAATGCGTGTGTTGCGGGGCGTGCTGGAATACCTGCCCGGATCTATTCGAACAGAATCCCTGTGATTCCCTCTCACAAATCACGGAACCGTTCCGGTTCTGCGGCGATCGTGCAGAAGGAAATATTCCGGAAAACCAGGTCCCGTGTGCTCATGAAGCGGTGAATCTCTGCCCGGTTCAGATCATCACCATATCACAGGATGAATCAGGGAAACTGTAATACCCGGAAAGGATATCTCCTCTTTGAACAGGTGAAATGATTCTATGCAGGATTCAGAGCGGAAAGAACTCAAAGAAAAAGTGCTGGTGATAAACGATCTGATCGCATACCAGATGGGAACGGTTGCAAGCAGGATGATCGTGTTCAAGAAAGCGGGGACGATTACGTGCTTCGCTTTTGATGAAGGTGAAGGACTGTCAGAACACACCGCACCGTACGATGCAATTCTTGAAGTTACCGATGGAGAGGCTGAAGTGCAGATTGCCGGTGCACCTTTCACTGTACATACCGGTGAACTGATCATTCTTCCGGCGAATAAACCGCACACGGTATTTGCAAAAAAGCGGTTCAAGATGATGCTCACGATGATTCGGGAGTAAAGATCTCATTACATGGATGAAATACCGGAAGGACGAGGTAATGGTACCCGTTCCCTCCTGTTCCGGGCTCATTTCAACCCCCGATTATAAGGACGGGAAGTCTTCCGACCGGCCTGTTTGGAGCGGTCTGGATTGACGATCCCAGAACCCCGCGATGGTCTGGACGGTCAGGATCAAACGCAGAAAATCACCCTGCAAAAAACCGCCCGTATTCGCGATTGTAAGGGCGATCTTATATGCCCGTGGGGGTTGGACGGTCAGGGCAAATCGGGAGAAGGGGTTACCGGATCCTGTTCTCTCATCGAAAGAGGCCGGACCTGGACCAACGGCAGGAGACTGTTCGTGACAATGGCGGAGACGCCGGGGTATCTTGTCCTTTGCTATACTTTCTTAAAAAGAGTGTTGTGAACCGTAATGGAGCCCGGTTCGAAAATTTCTTACCGCGAAAAATCCAGTTTCGCTTGAATTTTCTCCTCTCATTTAAGAAAAAATAAATAACCGGATATTTTAAAATGTTCTATCGTATATTATCAGTCAGCTGATCCCCCATGGTCGAGTACAAGCCCCCGAAACACGAAGACAAACCGGATAAGAAACGCGAAGAGCTCAAAGGGAAAGTGATCAATCTCAAAGAGCTGGTCAGTTATGCGGACGGCGCAGTCGCAAGCCGCATGGTAATCTCGCGAAAAGCGGGGAACATTACGATCTTTTCGTTTGATGAGAACGAGGGACTCTCGGAACACACCGCACCATCCGACGCGATGGTTACTCTTCTGGAAGGGGAATGCGACGTCTGGGTTGCGGGGCAGACGTACCAGATGAAAACAGGAGAGACTATCATCTTTCCGGCAAATGTCCCGCATGCCCTGTCGGCCATAACGAAATTCAAGATGAGCCTGACAATGATCAAGGAGTGAATAGATGCCCGGCGATGACAAGGATGGCTATTACTTGTAGCGTGCCACAATTAATGTCCGTTTTGTTGACAGAGTTTTTGTCCGCTTTTGATATATTTTCGGTCTTTGTTGAAATTGATTTTGTTCATGTAGACTGATGACGGAGTCATCCATCCAAGGATT
>JBAZRZ010000080.1:0-5104 GCA_041662685.1 Methanoregula sp. | reverse complement strand
AGATCGGAGCAATGACGGTTTTTATGCTCTTGCTGGTGGACATTAGGGCGGCGGCCACGCGCTCTGCATCGATGTCTTCGATCATGGCAATGTCGCCCACCACCTCGAAGCTGGGGCGAAAGCCCAGGAGATCCTCCGGGCGTGGTATGCGCTCTTCCGGCTGAAAATTGATCGAAACCAGTTCAAACTCCGCAATCTCGGATAGCTTTGCGGCTGACTTTTCATCGATATCCAAAACCGGCAGATAGACATGGGATTCATCCGAGCAAATCTTGCGGCTGCGATCGAAGGCGCCCGTTTCCACCAGAGCCTTGCGAATTTTCTCTCCACTTTTTCGGCTAACCTTCAAACCCAAGGATTTATCCGGCATCTGGGGAGACTAATGGATGCCTTTTATTAATATGTCTGTCTAGCTGTCTATGGGTGTCTGTCTGAGTGGTTCATGTCTGTCTCAACGATCTATGCGTATGGCTATTCGCTAGCTTTCTTCAATTTTCCGTCGCCGAAGTGCAAATGGCTGAATTGCAGATGGCAATAGCAGATCGCCGGATAACGAACGACAGAATAACCGGATTCCAGAAATAGCTTTATCTCTAATCGTATCCTGCACAAAATCATTATGCTAAAACGTAGTAGCGGCAGCAAGCCAATATCAGCATCTGAGATCTCCCAATATGTCTACTGCCCCGTCTCCTGGTATCTAAAAAGATCAGGCGTGCAGCCCCAATCAGGCGGCCTGAAGAGAGGTATAGTTGAGCATGAAAAGGCCGGGGGCAGGCTGATCCTTCTGGAGAAACGTGATAGGGCGGCTGGCATATTCCGATTGCTGGGCTATTTCTCTGCAGTTATTGCTATTTTATTACTAGGGTGGATTTTATGGACTTATTTTTAATTTTATTTTTCCTAAGTCTAACTCTCTTGATTTTAGCCGTTGCTTTCCAATTGCTGTCAAAGAGAGAGTCGTCATCCGCAAAAACCATGCGCTTGGTATATGGAATTCCTGCGGGAAAGGTGATCTACTCTGATTTGGACCGCCCAGGAAAGGCCCTTTTTTCCAGGAGCCTCGGCATCAGCGGCAAGCCGGATTACATAGTAAAAGGCAGAAGTCGCAGCTTGATTCCAGTGGAGATTAAAAGCGGACGAGCCCAGGAGCCCCGTATAAATCACGTCATGCAATTGGCGGCATACTGCTACCTGGTGGAAGAAAATTACCGTAGGCCAGTGCCCTATGGGATAATTGTATATTCGGATGGATTGCAGCATAGAATCAATTTCGATAGAGCCCTGCGATCCGATTTGCTGGCAACGGTAAGCGAGATGAAGAGGACTTTAGGGCATGATTGTCCCAGGAGAACGCATAACTATAAACAAAAGTGCCTCCACTGTTCATTTAGTTGGAGCTGCAATAGCCGTCTGGTGTAATCAAGTAATCAAGAGGCAATCACCAGGATAATAAGTCCGCAACCCGCAGCAGGCTGCAAAGAAGAGGCGGAAGTCTTGAGGGAGAAAGGATTGTCATGATGTGGCGTTTGGCCTTATTGGCTTTATCATTGGTTTTGGTTTCCATGCCCGTAACTTTAGGGCTGCCTGACGAGGCTGTCGGGCATGTTGTTAGTGTAATCAGCGGTGACTCTCTGGGCATAGAGATGCTGATTGCCGATTCGAGGACAAACAATATCGATAGCATCAAGCTCGCCGATATCGAAGCGCCCTCAACCGTAACCCAGAAAGGCAAAGCCGCTCAAAAATATGCTGTCTCCTTGCTGAAAAACAAGATGGTATATCTGGATATCAATGACAACACCTCCGGCGCTCGCAACGAATGGAGCCAGCTGATCTGTGTCGTTTATCTTATGGATTCGGAATATCGGCCGGTCTGGCCGCCTGTAAACAGAATCCTTGTGGACGCCGGCCATGCCAGCCTAAATGACGATCCAAATAATGAATTCAATTCATCTGCCTGGTGGCAGGAGTCTCCGGTCTTCCCGCCGTCAGCAAAGAGAGATTTGCTCAAGTCCATGCTGGAAAAACAGCCTCTACCAGAGCAGGAAACCCTTGGTGGGCCTTCTTCCTCTCCGGCCGGTGTAATAATGGGCAGTTCCAAGAAGGGCAGCGTTTTGGAAAAGGACAGCGCATCCGGGCGCATCAGCATCGGTTATCGCAAATAATTATCTCGGTAAGATGGTCGGCAAGAGTGTCTGCAGGAGCAAATTCTTATTGACGCCTAATTCAATCGGTCACCGAAGATGAAGACAAGGATCGTCCTGAAAACCTTGGGTTTGCTCGCAGTCTTGCTCGGAATACTCATGGTTATACCCGGGCTGGTTTCGGCCATCTACAAAGAGCCCTTGGGCGTAGTGGCATTTGGCTTCAGCTCCTTTGTCGCCATCATAACGGGCTTCATCTTGAAGCATTTTAGCGAAAATTCGACTATGGGCCACAGAGAGGCTTTTGCTGCCGTCTCTTTAAGCTGGCTCTTGGCTGCCATGCTGGGCGCTCTACCCTACATATTCCTGGGATTGAGTCCAATGGATGCAATCTTCGAATCCATGTCGGGATTCACAACTGCTGGTGCGACAATCCTAAGTGAATATAATTCGCAGGGCTATTGGATTCTAAACAAGGATCTGGTGCAAGGCAGTCTGGCCTATGCACTGGCTGATCGAGCCGCAAGTTATCTGCTTTATTACTCATCTTCCGACACAATTAGTCTTCACTTCGACATAACTTTAGATCTTAAGGATATGCTTGCCATCAAGGGAACCTATTATGGCCTTCTCTTTTGGAGGTCTTTCACCCAGCTCTTGGGCGGTTTAGGGATCGTACTGCTATTCATAGCGGTACTGCCAAATCTTGGAGTTGCAGGCAGAGAGCTCTATTCTGTGGAAGGCCTGGGACTCACGAAGGAGGCTCTTACGCCGAGGGTGAAAAACACCGCCAAAACCTTCTGGAGCATATACCTGGGACTGGCAGGTCTTGAAGCTTTACTTTTAGTTGCGGCAGGTTTGCCGTTCTACGACTCTCTTTGCACTGCATTTGCCAGCATTGCTACGGGCGGTTTTTCACCCGTAGCTTACAGCATTGCAAAATACAATAGTGTGCTAGTGGAAGCCATTGTCTGCATATTCCTTTTGCTGGGCGGCACTAATTTTATTATCTACTACCAGATAATACTTAAGAAAAACTTAAAAAATCTTTTCAAAGATTCAGAGTTCAGATTCTACATCCTGATAATGAGTATATCTGTATTGATGTTGATGCTCTGGGGCAAAATTCCCGGTGAATTCCATACCGAGCTTCGTTCATCCATCTTTCAGGTTATCTCTACCATGACCACAACAGGCTTTGTAAACAACTTCGATTATGATGCCTGGTCATTAGCCGCAAAGATTACATTGATACTATTGATGCTGATTGGAGGCTGCACCGGATCGACCGGGGGCGGAATAAAAGTGGGAAGGGTGCTGATAGTCCTGAAATACACCTACAATGAGCTGATCCGAAGCCTTCACCCTAAGGCTGTGATGGTCATAAAGATGGGCGATAAGATCGTTAAAGAGAATACCGTCAAATCCGTGCTGCTATTTGTACAGCTATACCTTTTGATATTCATTTGCGCAATGCTGGCCTTTGCTATTACGGAGTCTGCAAATCCTCAGTTCAACGCCTTATCAGCCATTTCCGCTGCAGCGAGCTGCCTTGGCGTAGTCGGTCCGGGTTTTGGCATTGTGGCACTGGACTTTACCGGTATCTCTCAGGCAGGGCGTGCTTTGGGAGTCTTCTGCATGTACATTGGGCGTCTGGAAATCCTTCCAGTGATATTGATGTTCTTGCCGGAAACCTGGAAAAAATAGGTTTTCAAGACAGATGAATTACAAAAAATTGCATGTTGCCCGGATGGCGATACTGCGAGAAAATATTTGATTAGCAATAAAGTTAATAAAGCAAAAAGTAATATTCTCTCTAATTCCAAAAGCACGCGAATTAGCCTGTACAGTTATTCTCCCAAAACAAAGCAGAATGAGTGAATGCATATGGCTCGAAGTTGGATAGTCCCCGTATCGCTGGCTTTTTTTGCATTAGCATTATGGCTTGTTACTTTTTTATATGAAAGTATTCATCTCACACGTACTATTATCACTTTAATTGTTGTATTGATAATATATATTGTTTTTAAAATGATCGTTGACGATAGATTCATCAGCAGAGTCTCGTCTTCTGAGAGGAGATACTATCTTTCTAAGTCATTGTATTTTATTTATCTAGTAATTAATTTTATCGCTTTATGGATTATCTGGGTGGAAGACCTGCAGACTTTGTTGCTGGGCTTCGGCCTGGTAGCCGCCGCTTTTACGATCTCGCTGCAGGACGTTGCAAAGAACTTTGTTGGTGGGCTTACCATTTTTTTCAATGGCATCTATCGTGTTGGAGACCGTATAGAGGTCGGTGCAAAAAAAGGCGATGTGATAGATATAGATCTACTTTATACTACAATTATGGAAATGAGCGAATGGGTCTCTGCTGATCAGTATACAGGCAGGATCTCTTCTTTGCCCAACGCCCTGGTTTTATCCAATGCAGTAAATAACTACACCAAAGATTTCCATTTTCTGTGGGATGAGATAACCGTCCCCATAAGCTATGGCAGCGATTGGAGGGCAGCTCAATCTTTGATCATGGATGTCGTTGCACAAGAAACCCACATGGTGAAAGATATTGCCGAAGAAGAAATATCTCATATGGAACGGAAATACTATCTCTCAAAGGGTTCGACAGACCCGGAGATCTTTCTTAAACTTACTGACAATTGGATCGAGCTGACAGTCCGATATGTGACTCCAGTGAGACAGAGAAGGATGATACGAAACAAAGTGAGCCACAGGATTCTGGAAGAAATCGAGAAATCTGAAGGAATAAAGGTAGCTTCCCAGACCATAGATATCGTTGGTTTTCCTAAAATCGGTTTGAAAAAGGATGATATTTAACTTGTAGGATTGCGAAGGACGAATATCGCTGACCGCGGGTCAGAACCGATTTCTCCAATCAGGTTAGTCGCCAATAGGTAAACCGTTTCAGCGTAATAGTCTTTGAATATCTTGATATT
>JBAZRZ010000079.1:0-5827 GCA_041662685.1 Methanoregula sp. | reverse complement strand
CGGACGATTTATTAATTATCTCCTTATTCTTTACTAGCATAACATTGTAAGGAGACACCATACCTTAGATCTTTCGGTTGTTTTTCACTCGGTTTTTCTTCGTGAGGAAATCATTTCTACAGAGCATCAGTTTCCAGGTCGCGCATATCCATTACTGCCGCAAACTCACCACGCTGGTGCGCCGCTCAATATCCACAAAAACGATCGCGCCGGTGCTAGCAGAGTACGAAATGCTCAAAACCAAAAAATAAGAACAGTTTTTCTCTGTTTTACCCAATCAGAGCTGGTTAATACGAGGATCACCAATAATTAATTGATGCGCTGCACAACACTTGCCAGCGGGAGTAAAGGCAACTGCTTTTTTATCGAAGGGGAGAGTGGCGCTCTGCTCATCGATGCAGGACTGAGCGCCAAAGAGACACTGGGGCGGATTGCTGCCGCAGGTCTTGATGCCGGGCAGATCAGTGCGGTGCTGATCACCCATGAGCATGGCGATCATATCCGGGGGCTGGACGTGCTCATCAGGAAGCTCAACATCCCTGCGTATGCAACACAAGGCACATTCCATGATTTCCTGCACCACCGGCGCACCTCGGATAAGCCGGTCGACTGCCGGGTGTGCCGGCATGACGAGGAGTTTGCGGTTGGGGATTTTTCAATCGAACCGTTTGCCACATCGCACGATGCTGCGGAGCCCTGCGGGTTTGTCATCCGTGAAAACGGGTTGCGGTTCGGGTGCTGCACCGATACCGGTATCCTTTCTCCCCCGATGCTTGAACGGCTCAGGCGCTGCGACGGGATTGTACTGGAAAGCAATCACTGCCCGGATATGCTCGCCAACGGGCCGTATCCTGAATCCTTAAAGCGGAGGATACGCTCAAAGCGGGGGCATCTCTCCAACCCGGCTGCGGCCTTCGGATTAGCAGCTCTGGGGAAGGATGTCCCGCACGTGATCCTCGCACACCTGAGCGAGACCAACAATACTCCCGAGCGGGTGACTGCCAGTGCCCGTGAGGGTCTTGGGCTCTTTTATGATGAAATGAACGTGATTGTCGCTACCCAGTGCGGCACCACTAAAGTCTGCCCGCAGCATTTTTCGTTGTGAGAAAAATTTTAAAAAAATTCAGGATCATTTTTTTTTGTGAGTTATGGAGGTTGATACCTACATACATTCCCGGAATGACACCTGGCGTCATGAACCGTTAGCGGCGGCATACGGTTGTCAGGGAGTTTATTTTCCTTCACGTTTCGCGTTTACCAGCGGATGGACATCACACTCAGGGACAGTATCGAGCCAACGGGGGGTCCGGTTCGTCCTTTCCCTCAACAAAAAAGGGATGCGGTTCCGTTCAGGCCTTTCGGGTACTTTCTTCGAGATCAAAAATCCAGCTGGCAACTGCCCGAAGTACGGTCATGGTCTTTTCGGTCTTGAAGTGGTTCCCGCTCTGGGTAAAAATCCCGTTGTTATCCTTTGAGATCACTTCGTTGATCACCCAGACGCCGAATGGATCGGTGGTCACTGACAAACCATTGGAAAAGCCCGGACAATTGATGAATGCTTCACCGGATTCGTAATCGATGTCAATTTTTAAATCGCGATCTTCCCTCTGCACCATATCCTTCAGATACACGGATAGATCGTGAGTCGTCAGGATTGTTTCAACATCCTCTTGACGTAACATAAGTCAATACTCCCGCTGCCTGCTGATAAAGGAATGCAAAATTATGTGAATGCCGGGTCTTCCGCGAACCGGAATGTTGCCTGGCATAACCGCGATCTAAAAACCGTGCACCATTACCCAGTACACCCATCTCGCGAATAGATGGACCAGTTTATTAAAAAAACACTCATAGCCGCTCACAACTGGAGGGTGTGGCTCGTACTACGACAGAACGAGGGTGAGAGCGATTCCTGTCAGCTCGCCTCCGCGTCCAGCTCCTGTTTCAGGGAGGGCAGAATGCTCACCGATGCGTTCACTTCGTGGGCGGCATGCTGGGTGAGGATCTGCTGACGTCTCCGCTCTACCGTGGTAAGTTCCCGCAGATCCCCCTTCTGCTGGATCTCGAAGATCATGATCCGGTCCCGCTCAGCCGATAACAGGTGATTATAGAACGTTAACGTATCCTCTGCGATCTTCCGGTTTATCCGGGGGATGTCCCGCTGGTAGGCAAAGTACAAACCATTGTCCGGGTAGAGTGGGGTGGTCTAGACGAAGATATATGTGTCATCGGGATTAGCGAGGAATTCCCGATCCGCGATGACGAGGTCGTACTCTTGCGAAGAGACATCGAGATAGAGACCCTCGGCAATGTCGCTCTGGTCCTTACTCAGGGACGTGTTCCAGAGGTAGATCGAGTTGGTAAGGTACAAGCCCCCACTAATGAGGACACCAAGTATAAGAATGAAAATCTGGGCCTTGGTATGTTCGTTCAAATGCAGTCACGCACCACGTTATCTGCTCTGTCCAGCCAGCCACTGTCCGGTTTGGTTACCATGCCGTCGGATTCAGGGGGGAATACCGACAGGCAGGTTATCATGCCCGGTTGAGAAACATTTCCATTCAACCAAGTTTCCATGCAGCCTGATTCTGGTAATCGAGGTTGCTCACCACATAGGTTGTGCCGGGAGAGACCGTAGCGGGAATCTCATAGATGAGATAGCCGTCTGCCGCGTTGCTTTCGTCGGGTTGAACGTACCCTACGACTCCGCCACGTCCGATCTGGTAATCATATTGTGTCCCGGAAATGGTGTCGATAACCACATCAGACCTATGGACGGATGAGTAGTTGTACGTCTTCCCGTCACTGGACACGACAAACTGTTTTGCTGAAGGAGCATACACGGCTTTGTTACCGGTATTCAGGACACGGACGTACACGAACAGGAAGGTGTTACCTGCCTGGGGTTTTTCTGTATTGTAGCCACGCTCGAGATCCAGGGGTTGTGATGCATCTGCCTGCTCGCGGGGGCTGTTCCACGACGGGGACGTCCAGGTGTAGTTGGGTTTTACTTCGTACCGGTATACGGTTGCCTTGCCCAGTTCATTCCCACTCCCGAAAGTGGCGTACTCATTCAGGGCCAGAGCATTCGGAAAGGGTACTGCGGTTAGAGTTGCGGTTGGCAATAGTGTCACCACTGCTGTAGTGGGAACTGATGTCTGTGTCTGGACTTGCGGGGATGAACTGGTGCATCCCGAGAAGAGGAGTACAAAGAGCAGTACTCCAAAAACGGTGAGGGTGTAAATGATTTTCATACGATTTCCTCTATAGTATTAACATATTTTGCTGAAATTATACCATCTCTGCCTCACGGGCATAAATAAGCATCCGCACGTTCACCGGAACAGACCGGAGGGTTTGGGAAAATCCACCGATTCTAAAAGAGGCAAAGTCCTCGTTTCATCGAACCAGGTCCATGCATCCAGCCTGTCGTCTTCGTTTGGAGCGGCAGAGATCTCCCTCATCGCCACAAAATACATTTCATCCGTGCTATTTACGAATCGCAGGGAGGAATGGATCGGGTGCACAATACATAGCATTTCCGTTTTTTTTAAAACTGCCAAAACTGCCAAAAAATTATTTGAATGCACAATCGAGCGCTTCGTTAAGTTCCTTAAACCCGTACGGCTTGACGATCACCGCTGCATACCCGAATGAGCGGTAGTCCACGATCATCGGGTTCGTGGAGTACCCGCTGGAGATGATCCCCTTTACCGCAGGATCAAGCGCAACGAGTGTTGGCATCGTCTCCTGTACACTCATACCCCCGGGAATAGTGATATCAAGAATCGCCGCATCGAACGGAGCTCCCGTATTCAGTGCATTCCGGAACATCTCAATGGCTGCTTCACCATGATAGGTAACAACAACTTCATAGCCAAGGAACTTAAGCATCTCACCGGTGGCAGAAAGGATCGCCTCCTCATCATCCATTAAGAGAATCTTCTTCTGGGCAGGGTCTCGCTTTTTTACCGGCTTTGCGGCTTTCTGGACGGGTTTTGTACCGGCAGGAGCCCATTGTGCCGGCAGGTGCAGGAGTATTTCTGTGCCGGTTTCTGTGCCAGATCTGACATCCAACACACCTCCGGACTTCCTTATCATCGATTCGGCAACAGAAAGATCAAGGGCAAAAGCAAAGGAAGATCCGGGCCTGAAGATATCTTCCAGTGCTTCGTGAGGGATGACCAGTTTTGGCGCCACCAGCGTAATCCAGATATAATCTCCCGGCCGGGCCGCCCGCACCTCTGCGGTGCCGGCAAGAATGTTTCGGACCGACACCCGGATCGTTCCCCCCTCTGCCATCGAACTATCGAGAAACAAGAAGAGATCATTGAGCAGCAGCCGCACAAGATCCTCATCGAGCGGCACGCCCCAGAGATCCGCGGGAACCAAAAACTCGCAGTTCACCGTTGTGCCCCGCACAGAGAAGGTACCCACATCCTTGATCAGTCCCACCAGATCAGTAGTTTTTCCCTGTGGGGTCATCCCACCGGAGTAGGTTAAGAGCTGCTCTGATAATTCGCGTGCCCGCAAGAGGCTGTCTTCGGCACGATTCAAGCGGCCATACCCGCCGCTGGCCTCAGGTAACTCCATCCGCGCCAGCTGGATGTTTGCGAGCACTGATGAGAGAATGTTGTTGAAATCGTGGGCTACGCCCCGCACCATCAGGTTGAGCGACTCCAGTTTCCGGGTACGCAATGCCTCGTACTCCTTTTTCCGGCTCTTTGCTGCGTTACGGAAGGTGAGAACAATGCCCACCCGCCCGCCATCGCTGTCAAGAATAGGTTCGGCATAGCTCACCAATACCGGGACTTCCCCGGATTTGCTTTGTACCGGGATATTTCCGAGCGGCTCTCCGACAGTGCCGGAAGAAGCCATGATTTTTAAGGAGGCGTCAAGTCTTCTGGCCGCCGACACATCGGTACTGGCAAATACGTCACCGATGCTTGTGCCGATTGCGTCATCTTCCGCCCACCCAAGCTGCTGCAAGGCGGCTTCGTTGATCAAGACTACTTTAAGATCCGTATCTGCCGTGATCACTCCTTCTTCGATGCTGATCGGGATCTCCTTTTCATCATGCAGGTCAACTTCCAGCGAATCGGTGGCGAGTTTGCGTTCGGTCAGTTCGATGAAGTGCAGGAGCCGCTGGAGTTGCGCATTGGTCTTTTTGAACTCTGCGGTGCGTCGTGTGATCACCGCTTCGAGATGGGCCCGGTATTTTTTGAGTTCGTCTTCAGACAGATGGATCTTCTTCTCTGCATCATGCCGGTACCATGCCAGTTCCAGTGCGATCCGGAGTTCCCGTTCATCGAACGGTTTTGCGATGTGCCCGAACATTCCGGGGTGCTTTGCCTGTGCCCGTTTCACCTCATCTTCAGAGGTTACGATAAAAATTACCGGACTATTTTGTTTAGCCTGGATCTGTTCTGCCGTGGCAATGCCATCGAGCCGGCCGGGTATCGACAGATCAATAATTACAATCGCGGGATGCCCGGATGCCGTACTCTTCACCGCAGCTTCCCCACTGGATACCGTGTCTGCAACCTTATAGCCGTTCTTTTTTACCAGGGCGGAAAGTTCGGTTGCCTGTGCGGGGTCATCAATAACTATCATCACCGGGAGTTTGGTCATAAACAGACTCCTGCCCCGGTCTGTCCCATTCCTCTAAAACACATTCCCGATCTATTTCTCATTCTTAAGTGTAGCGTGCCAGTATTTCTGTCCTAAAATAGTGACATAATTTATGTCCGCTTTCAAGAGCACCAATCAGGTGCTTGCGGGTGAAAGCGACAATGGACATCAGGACCAAAGCAGTCGTATTCTATAA
>JBAZRZ010000078.1:0-6470 GCA_041662685.1 Methanoregula sp. | reverse complement strand
GACGATTTATTAATTGTCTCCTTATTCTTTACTAGCATAACATTGTAAGGAGACACCATACCTTAGATCTTTCGGTTGTTTTTCACTCGGTTTTTCTTCGTGAGGAAATCATTTCTACAGAGCACATTAATATATTTGGGGATGCAGGAAATGTTCCTCCGGATTTTCTATACTCTAATTGTTTCTAACTATTCGCTGTTTTATGGGGGTATGTCCATAATCTTGATCATAAAAAAAAAGTTTTTTTTTATTTTACACCTGTGTTCACTAAATCGATCAAATGTCTATAAAATGGGTTCAAAAGCACCAATTGGGTGCCTTTTGGAAGATGCAACTCCAAATCAAACACGAGGTTTGATGGCTGAGGTTCTATCAATTTTACTTATTCCTTCGAGGAGTTATCCGCGCACAATAGTAAAGAGTTCTTTGCTGAATACCCTTTGCGCACATTTGTTGATTATAGCGACGATTCATCTTGAAAAAACGACGCTCTGATAACTATTTAATCGTAGATTAACAGATAATATAGGCATGGGATTAATTAATTATAATGTCGAGAAATACTCGCCCAAACAGTTGGTGGCAGTACCTCTCGTGCTTTTACTCATTTCTCTTGTCATCCTTAGCTTAAATGTGGTGACAACGGGATTTCTCCTGACTCCCGGTATGGAATTTGCCGGCGGATATTCGTATTCGGTTACGACAATTCAGACCGATGATCAGATACACGCAGTCTTTTCGGATTATCCCCTTGTAAGTATCAAGGAAGGGATTAATGGTAAACTGTTGCAGTTTGGTCCGATGGAGCAGGCAAAGCTTGACTCCCTTCAGAGTACCGTGGAAAAGAACTATCCCGAACACGAATCCATGGCATCCATAGACCCAACTTTCGGGAAGAATAATCAGTCAATGGCAGTTCTCGCCCTTATCCTTTCATTTATCGGGGTGTCTGTCGTTGTTTTTATATCCTTTAGGACCTTTATCCCTTCATGCGCTGTCGTCCTGTCGGCATTTGCCGATATGGCCATGACCGCTGCGGCGATGAGCGTTCTTGGCCTTACGCTCACCCTTGGCACAACTGCGGCACTTCTGATGCTTATCGGTTACTCTGTAGACAGTGACATCCTGCTGACAACCCGGGTACTGAAACGACAGGGCAAGCTCAACGAGAAACTTGAGGGCGCCTTCAGGACCGGCATTATTATGACTTCAACGACATTTGCCGCAGCAGTGGCCTTGTTTGTTGTGTCGTGGTTTGGGGGTGTAGAGATATTGTGGGAGATTTCCGCAGTGCTCCTCATTGGCCTCGTGGCTGATGTACTGAATACGTGGCTCACCAATGTCGGTATCTTGAAATGGTACGTTTTGAAAGGAGGCAGCAAATGAGCATAAATGAACTTAAGCACCTTGTTAAGGATTGGCGGGTAGCGATACTCCTGATTCTTGTTGGTCTGTCGGTCGTTGCTATATACCCCCATTTCGATGAAAAGGGTAATCTTACAACAAATCTCCAGTACGGGCTCGATCTCCAGAATGGCGCATGGCTCCAGATGGAATTTCAAGCAGAGGTTGTTGGTGTTACTACTGATCAACCCATTGATCAGTTCGTTGCCAACCTCTCAAAAAAGATGGATACTGAAGTTAATGTTATCTATCCAACAAACCCGACACATCTTGAAATACGAAAATATTATTCACAGGCCGATCTGGAACCGATCTTTGCGAGCGAAGGTGGCAAGATAGTTTCATATCATCAGGGTGTCTCAAAAGAGACTGCTGAACTTGTCAAAAAGATTCTTGAAAACAAGCTCAACTACGGGGGTACAAAGGATACAAAGATAAATATCCTCACTGACATAAGTAATACCGCACAGTACGTCCGGGTTGAAATGGCCGGTGTTGACGTAAATCAGGCGAAGGGCCTTGTCGGGAAGCAGGGAAAATTCGAGATCCGGGTCCAGACTGTTGGAAATGAGACCGTACATGTCCTGTACGGCGACGCAATCACCAGTGTCGGCAATCCAGAAAAGGATATATATCAGAACAATTTATGGAGTGTTCCCTTCACCCTTAGTGAAGAGGGTGCAATCGCACTCCAGCAGGCTGCAATAAAATACGATCTCACCACAAATCCTCATAATCACAATCTCATCATGTTCCTTGATAATAAGACGGTTTTTGATGCCCCCATAGCTGATGATGCTGCAGCAAAACTGCAGACCAGTCCCAATCGCGTGTGGAAGGCAACTACCGGGGCTGGAACAAACGGTCAAACTGCTGCACAAACTCTCAGTATTCACCTCCGCGCTGGTGCATTGCCCGTAGAGACCAAAATAGTCGGAAGCGGTGCGGTTCCTGCAGAGCAGGGTGCGAAAAACAAGATGGTATCAGTTATTGCAGGCATCCTAGCGCTTATAACTGTAGGTATTGTTATCTACTACCGGTATCGTGAGCCAAGTATCGTCCTTCCGATGGTCCTGATCAATGCTTCGGAGATTATCATCCTTCTAGGTTTCATCAGTGCAATCCGGTTCCAGATTGATCTGCCGACAATTGCTGGTCTGATAGCCGTAGCTGGTACCGGTATCGACCAGATGGTCGTCATCACTGATGAGATCCTCCACGAGGGTCGTGTCCCGTCTCCCACCTTGTATCTTAAGAGGCTTGGTCGAGCCCTGATGATCATCATGATTGCGGCGGCGACGGTAGTGATTGCCATGGTACCCCTTATACTGATGCCTCTCACCACGTTGCAGGGCTTTGCGCTCATCACTATCCTTGGTGTGCTTGTCGGTGTCATCATCACCCGGCCTGCATATGGCAAGATCATCATGCAGATCCTCTCCAAGTAACAATACCATAGATTTATCTTTTTTTAATCGACTACTCTTCCGGGTATGTTTAATGAGCAAACCAGTATTGTTTGATTTTTTTGCCACATGGTGCGGTCCCTGCAAAATGCAGACGCCCATTCTCGAAGAGCTTGCAAAAAAGATGGGTGATGCGGTTGAGATCAGGAAAGTTGATATCGATCAGCACATGGATCGGGCAGAGAAATATGGGATCCGTGTTGTTCCAACCCTCATTATTGAAAAAGACGGAAAGGTTGTGCAGTCCATGGAAGGTGTAACGGATTTGTCAACCCTGGAAAAACTCCTAAAACCGCTGGTGGAATAACGTGAAGATCGGGATTGTCGGGGGAACCGGTGATATTGGTGAGGGGATGGCGATGCGCCTTTCTCCGATCTTTGATGTGATTGTCGGATCCCGGGAGAGAGAGAAAGCTGAAGTGACCTGTAAGCTGGGTACTGAAACCCTGAAAAAAAGAGGACTCGACTGTTCGTTAACCGGTGTTTCAAACCAGTCTGCCATCGACGATGCAGATATCGTGATTCTTGCTATCCCGTTCAGGCACCTTGCCGGAACGTTAGAAACCCTTCACGGATTTGAAGGAAAGACGGTGATAAGTCCTGTCAATCCCATGGAAAAACGTGATTTCTTCATAACGGTTCCCCCGGAAGATGGCTCTGCGGCACTCATGATAAAACGGCTCCTTCCCCCGGATGCAAAAATCTGTACGGCCTTTAACACGATTGCAGCCAACAAGTGGAAGGCACTCGATGAAGAGCTCGCGTATTCTGTACCGGTATGCGGAGACGATGCTTCTGCCAAACATGAGGTAATGGGTATAGTGAACAAAGTGTCGAAGCTTCATGCATTCGATGCCGGGCCACTTGCCGCATCCTCCCTGGTGGAGTCGCTCACCCCGCTCCTTCTCAATATCACACGGTACAACAAGATGCACGATGTTGGTATCCAGTTCCATTAAGGTCCAGCAGATCGTCCGGTCCCTTGCCGGCCATTATGGCGAGATTGCCTGGTGGCCGGGTGATACTGACGAAGTGATGATAGGTGCGATTCTCACCCAGCAGACCCGGTGGGAGAATGTTGAGCGGGCGCTTCTTGCGCTGGAGAAAAGAGGTCTGAACTCGATGCACTTGCTCTATTCTGCTGATAAGCAGGATATTGAAGATGCAATACGGTGTACGGGTTTTTACCGGATCAAGGCGCAGCGCCTGCAATCCCTTGCTGCTCACGTTATGGAAATCTATGGGGGTGTGGACCGGATGAAGCTGGTTCCTACCGGAACACTCCGTGAAGGATTGCTCGGGGTGAAGGGAATCGGTGAGGAGACCGCTGACAGCATACTCTGTTTTGGTTTTTTACGAACCAGTTTCGTGATCGATGCGTATACAGAAAAGATCGTGCGATGTGCGGGGGTTAAGGAGAAACGGCAGGAATTAAAACCTCTGTTTGAGAAGGTCCTTCCCGGTGACCCGGAAGTATACCGGCAGACACATGCCCATATGGTGGAATATGCAAAAGAGTTCTGCGGGAAGAAGAGGTGCAGTGAATGTATTCTGGTGAATTTGAACGGATAGGGAAACGGCTGTTTGCAGAACACCTTGTCGGTGGCAACTTTGGCAATATGAGCGTGAGGACAGGAAATGGTTTTTTCATCAAGCGCACGGGCACCTGCCTCGACATTGCTACCGAGCCGGTGTTTGTACCTCTTTCCGGTGATGCGCCGAAAGAAGCTTCGAGTGAATACCGGGTGCATCGCGCGGTGTATGCCGCAACAAACCATACCGCGATTGTTCACGCCCATCCCCAGTACGCGGTTGCTGCATCGCTGGTCATGGATGCAATTGTCCCACAAGACAGTGAAGGTGTGATGTTCTGTCCGCTGATTCCGGTTGTCACGGGTGCACCCGTCACCCAGGAAGTTGCTGACAATGTTGCGCGTGCGCTTTCCACTTCAAAACTGGTGATTGCCCGGGGACACGGTACGTTTGCTGCGGGTGCAACGCTCGATGACGCGTATGTGTTGACTTCGCTTGCTGAGCATTCCTGCCGGGTGCTCGCGCTCAAGCGGCAGTTTCTCTGATTGTTTTTAATACGAAAAAATTTTACAAAAAATTCCTGAACCGGTTTTTCCCGGAATAAAAAACCGGGAGTTCGCTTTCCCGGGTTCCGGAAATAATTTAAAAGAATTCCCGGTGAATTTTTTTGAATGGAAAAATATTTTTTTTTGGATATTCTGAAAAATAAAAAAAAACCAAGCGGCCCGGTGCCAATGATAAAATCCTACACCTTTCGTACCAGTCCCTGCCTTCCCACCCCTGGATAATCACTAAATTCCTCCTCATCCAGGTGATCCGTGGGGTCATGAAAAGGAGGGACTGATCCCTCGAAAACCCCGCAAAATGCCCGGTTTGCCAAACGGGGCATTTCCAAAAAACTCCGTAAAACGCCCGGATGCATTCCGGGTATTTAGGGTGGAGGAAATTAAAAAGGGGGTTCATTCTGGCGTTTTCAGGATATGGCGGGGGATGTGTGAGGTAGCGGATCGAAAAAAAAGTGCCACCAAAGCGCAATAAGGTGCATCAGAACGCATTATATACGCCTCAATTTTTTGTTATTTTGGCAATTGGGGCGATATACGCGGAGATAAATGGTGAATATCCGTGGGTTGCGGGGTTTTGGGGGATCAAAGGGATTGGGTGGTGGGGCAGGTGCGGGTGGCGGGCCGTGAATTTTTCCGGAAATTCCTGTGGGAGCAATTTCCGGAAAAATTTTTAAAATAATTTTCGGATCCGGATTTTTTCCTGTACGAAAAAAACCGGGCCGGGGAAATTCCGGATCGCGACATTGTTCGCAGGGAAAAATTATGAACGGTCCTCCTGATTGCGATCAAAAAAATCTGCTCTGTAGAAAACCTTGCTCCAAACAAATTGTATGAACTTGTCAAGGTTCGCGAGAATGCTCTTACATGAGATTTCCTTCATCTGGATCTGATATATACGGGATTTCAAGTCAGCCCCGTATCTTCTTTTCAGGACAGAGAATTTGGTTTCGACCAGGAAACGTTTACGATACCGGACGAAATCCAAATTGTCGGTCATCTCCTTTCGATATTTCCCCCAGACATTGTTGGTACCCTGATGGATCCGAGCTGGAATTATCGAATCCACTTTAAGAGTTTCACGGATAAACCGGTGCATTTTCTCGGAATCATATCCCCGGTCCATGACATAGCACTGAGATTTATGGAGTTTACGAAATTTCTTCAGAAGTATGAATGCGTGTTTTGAATCGTGAACCCGGCTTTTTGATATCGTGAATCCGGTAATTACCTGCAGATCGGTATCAATAGAAATCGATGTTTTCAGGAAATGTTTTCGGAGTTTTCCGTTTCTTTCAGAGTAATAATGACTACAGTACCCGCTGGTAAAACCGGATGAATCGATGGCGGTTATGGAGATCCCATCGTCTTCCGAAGAGAATAGTTTCAGCGTATTTTTTAAGAGGAGATTGAAGTACAGGGGTTTGATACGACAGAGAAATTTTTGAAGGGTTGTAAAATGAGGAATTGTTGTGAGACCCAGTACTGCCCGGATACGATCCAT
>JBAZRZ010000077.1:0-6484 GCA_041662685.1 Methanoregula sp. | reverse complement strand
ATTTATTAATTATCTCCTTATTCTTTACTAGCATAACATTGTAAGGAGACACCATACCTTAGATCTTTCGGTTGTTTTTCACTCGATTTTTCTTCGTGAGGAAATCATTTCTACAGAGCAAATATTCTCAATCTCTAAGGTTCGTGCCGCTGCCCGGTTTGTAAAAAGTATCTTTCCCTGCAGATCCACAATTGCAATCCCTTCAAGCCCGTGCTCGATCAACGCCCGGTACTTCTCTTCGCTCTCTTTGAGAGCAGATTCCGCGGTTCTCCGGTTGACGGCCTGGTGGATCTGGTTTGCAAGCTCGGTAAAGAGTGCCTTTGGATTGGCACCTTTTTCAAGGTAGAATGTGGCACCGGCATTGAGATCTTCAACAACAATCTGTTCCCGCCCTTTGCCGGTGAAAATGATAAATGGGGTGCGATCACCGCAAATCCGCAACTCCCGCAGGAGCTGCACACCGGTCATCTCCGGCATCTCGTAATCGGAAACGATGGCATCGAAACTCTGCGTTTGTAAAATATGGAGGGCGTCCTTAGCGGAGGCTGTAGTAACAGCGGAAATAGCCCCGGTCTTTTCTAAGAACAGTTTTGCTATATCAAGAATTGCCGGTTCATCATCTAAAAGAAGGATCGAAAGCATCGAAACTCACCATACCGGGTACTATTATTATTTATTAATCTGATCAATATTCAGTGCGTCAATACGTTAAACACTCTTTTTTGATCCCCCGCTCTCATGAGGAAGGAAACCGGAACATTCCCACCGGAAACAAGATGCTCAAACCGGGCCCCTGTGCCCGGCTTACCATTCTTACGGATCGTGATTTTGGTGATAGCAGGATGCTATTTTATCCGGAAAATTATCCGGAAAAGGCCAGGACCGGAATTATTTCCAAATCCCTTAGCAAAATGTTTGTATCGGGAGCAGGAATTTTTGGTATATACCGGCGCTTTGCGATTTTTAAAGGGGTAAATCAGGATTCGATAAGATCGGGGAGACAGGTGTTCATACTCTCACTTACGACAGATTCCGCCACCAACGGCAGTGCTCTTTAGGTGCGGCGGTTCAATGGCCGTGTTCTTTGAATGAATCACCTGAGCAATCAACCTGCACGAAATGATGATGAGCCATTATAGATTCATCCGGAACAGGATAAAAAAACGGAGGAACTCGCAGGAAGGTGATACTCATTTAAGAAATAAAACGCCCGATCTCTTCTTTAAGTTCCGTAAAAGAGACGGGTTTCTGGAGCATGCCAAGATGAGGATCGTTGAGGAGGGCCATCTTCTCTTTGACGGAGGGTGAGGCCGTAAAAAAGATCACCGGGAGATCCCGTGTTTTTTCGTCCTTTCTCAACAATGCCAGCAACTCCCAGCCATTCATCGGGGCCATCATAATATCGAGCAGGATGAGGGCCGGCGGATCCTGCTGGATCATTTCCAGCGATTCGATCACATTTTCCACCAGTACCGGTTCGAAATCCAGTTTACGGATCAGAAGCTCCATCAGTTCAAGGATAGGCTGGTCATCCTCAATTACATAAATTTTACGCGTCATTAATTTTCGCCGCCTACATTACGGGTTTTTGGGAGATGGATGGTAAACGTGCTCCCCAGGTTCACGATACTGTCTACACTGATATAACCGCCATGCATCTGGACGTATTTTTTTTGCAATGGATAACGAGAGTCCGATCCGATCGTGTTTCCTGCTGATATTACCGGAATCCGGCAGCTGGAACTGTTCAAAGATCTCATCGAGTTGGGTGTTGGTGATACCTAAACCATTGTTCTGGATCGCAATCCGGTGCATCGTGTCAGACGAACTTGACTGGTACGAGATCCGTATCTTCCGGGGAGGTTTTGAATAGTTGACTGCATTCGAGAGCATAGACTCAATTACGGTCGATATTTTACCCTCGTCCGCTTCGAACGTGAGATTGGGAGAGATGCCAATAGTGATATCGGCTTTCGTTGAATAGCCACCGAAATCAATGATCGACTGGATCATTTCTTTGGGAGAGAAAACCGAGTAACTCAATGAGATCTTTCCTGCATCAAGGACAGATAGTTCGAGCATCTGGTTGATGATCTGGCGTTCGCGGTCAACACTTTTTGCGCACCGGTCTAAGATGACCCGGGTCTCATCGGTGACCCCGTACGCTTTCGGATCCTCGGTGAGGAGATTTAAGTATCCCATGATGGGCTGGAGGGGGGTGCGCAACTCGTGGGCAACCGTACTGATGATCCCACGACGGCGTTCATTGTCCTGTTCTATGCGTTCCTTGAGCTGCTCTTTTTCAGTGATATCAACAAGGTTGATCAACAGGGAGGTTTCCCCTTTCTGCTGGATCGGAGAGAAGAAGGCAGCGGCTAACCGGATTTCACCATTTTTAGCGAGAAACCTGTACTCCACCTTGCCCGTTTTCCCCTGGGGGTTTTCAGGAGTTGCCAACAGGGCAAAGAAATCCGGCCGGTCATCAGCGTGAATGAGCGGGAGCAGGTCATGTCCTGCAAGTTCATCGGCAGTATAGCCGGAGAAGAGGGGGAAGGCTGGATTTGTGTACACGATCTCATGATCCTTAATGATGATGATACAGGTAGGAGAATCCTCGGTTACCTGCTGGTAACGGCTATAGTTTTCTTATGCAGCCGGCTCAGCGCATTTACGCTGGTTAATATTGATCACCGAGCAGCTCACCAGGTTGTCGGTGACCCGGCGCCAGGACAGGTTTACCCAGAGCGGTTCCTGATCCTTGAGAGCGAACGGGGTTTCGCAATTATTCACATCCTCGCTCGAACCTAAGTACTCAAAGAATTTGCGCTGCCCTTCTTTAGCGACAAATAACTGGGGAAGTGTCATGCCCACAAATTCGTCGGGGGTATAACCCAGCATCTGCGACAGGTAATTATTGATCATACGGATGGCAAAGCTGTTCTAGTCAAACAGGACAATTCCCAGAAGCGATGTCTCAAAGACACTGCGGTAGCGGGTTTCACTCGTGTTCACTTTTTCGGTGAAATGGGCAACCACAGCAACAATACAGATGAACAGAACAGCTTGTCCGGTCGTGTAGATCAACAGGCCGGTATCGGGGAACAGGTAAACATAGGCCAGTATCTCGTACGCAATAGCACAAATTCCGGCAAGGTATAATCCCCGTTTTGGATAGAAATAGGTGGTATAGAGAAGGGGAAAGTAGAAGAGCTGGGCGTAGATAGTTCCGATGTTTTCACGGAGGGACACCGCAGTGATGACGATACAGCTGATGGTTAAGGATAAGATGACAATCAGTCGTACAAGGTCAGTATGTGAGATGTTGATTCGGGAGATGGGGCCATACTGATCCATGGATATTTTCGCCTATTGAT
This sequence comes from Methanoregula sp., assembly GCA_041662685.1. Classification (GTDB taxonomy): domain Archaea; phylum Halobacteriota; class Methanomicrobia; order Methanomicrobiales; family Methanospirillaceae; genus Methanoregula. Next base: position 3,110 of record JBAZRZ010000077.1, on the reverse strand, counting down.
TGTATAAGAAGATAAATGTACTTTTGTTCTGAGACAAAAACCCGCAGAACAAAGAGATCACATGCCCGTCCCCATCGCTGTTCAATCAACTTTTTAACGAATATTTGGGGATACTTTTCCTTAAAAAGAGAAAAACGAGCGGAAGGGTGAAAGTTCACCCTCGTGCACTCATATGCAGAGCGGGGAGAGTTTTTCACTCACGCGCTCAACCTGCTGAACGGATGTGCCGATGTACGTGTCCGGGTTGAGGAGTGCCGCAATATCACTCTTCGAGCAGTACCGCACGATCTCAGGGTCGGCTCCCAGCACATCGGCAAGGGGCCGGTTCTCGGCGAGTGCCTGCATGCTCGCCATTCGGACCCGTTCATGGGAATCCTGGCGGTTCATGCCTTTTTTTGTCAGTTCGATCATGACTGATTCGGCCATGTTGATCCCGTGGAGGAACGCTAAGTTTCGCCGGATTCCCGCCCGGTTGATCACGAGGCCCTCAAGCACAACGGTCATGAGCCGGAGGCAGTGATCGGTGAGGATCGAGGATTCGGGGAAGAGCACCCGCTCGCAGGACGAGTTGGTGAGATCCCGCTCGTCCCAGAGGGTGTTGTTCTGGAGCGCCGGTTCTACGGCAGACCGGATGATCCGGGCAAGGCCACAGACCTGTTCAGATTTTATGGGGTTTCTCTTGTGCGGCATGGTGGAGGAGCCCACCTGTTTCGCCCCGAATGCTTCCTCGACTTCCCCGATCTCGGTCCGCTGGAGCGAGCGGATCTCGATTGCGATCTTGTCGAGCGTGGTGGCGACACCGGCGCAGAACATGAAATATTCCGCGTACCGGTCGCGGGAGATCACCTGGTTTGAGACGTCCACCGAGCCCATCCCGAGGTACTCCATCATGCTGGCCTGCACTTCGATCCCCTTGGACCCGAGTGCTGCTTGGGTGCCGACGGCGCCGGTCATCTGCCCGACTACGACCCGGGGGCGCATCTGTTCGAGGCGTTCGATGTGTCGGCCGATCTCGCTGGCCCAGATAGCAAACCGGAGGCCGTAAGTTGTCGGTACGCCGTGCTGCCCGTGGGTCCGCCCGATGCAGACCAGCGACTTGGTCTCAGCGGATCGCTTGAGGAGAACACCTAACAGCTGGCGAAGTTTCTGGTCGATCAGGTCGAGCGTCTGGCCGAGCTGGAGCCCGGTAGCGGTGTCGAGCATGTCGTTGCTCGTTGCACCGTAGTGCACCCAGCGCCCGGACTCTCCCGATACTTCCGAGATCGCTTTGACGATCGCCATCATGTCGTGGCTGATCTCGATCTCGATCTCCTTTGCCCGTTCGAGCGAGGCGGTGTGGGCCTTTTCGCTGATCTCGACTGCCGCCGCTGCCGGGATCATGCCGTGGTGTGCCTCGGCATTTGCCAGGGCGACTTCAGCACTGATGACACAGGAAAAGCGGTTCTTCTCACTCCAGACGGCACGCATTTCCTTTGTGCCGTAGCGCTCCTCGATGGGGTGGACTGCCATGGGTAGAAATGGGTTTTGCCGGGATATAGTGGTTGGGGGATCACTCATTTATTGGGGGAATGGGAGGGAGTGGGTGTTGCTTCAACCTGCCGTGACAGCAGCATCGTCTCGTGATCGAGGGTGGCGTCCTGCAACCGCTTGTTTAAATCCAGCATCTGCGTGACGAGCGCAACCGATCGTGGCGGGCTTTGTCTGTGGGGGGTGGCTCAGCCGCTAAACCGCTGTCAAAAATAGGGTGGTGAGATGACAGGTTCTGATAGGAAGACGGGACTTTCAACAAAAATCATGATGGCGATAATTGGCGGGACTTATGGAGGGATAAATAGAAGGAGTGATGAACCAAACCGGAAACTCAGGCGCGATAAGATGACAGTATGTATAGCAATGATCGCAAACACCACCAAAGAAGGATCATCAACAATAGTTTTTGCAGCGGATAGAGAAGTGTCCCACCCTGCGGTTAAGTTTGAGGGAGGATTTCCTAAAATTGAATTTCTACATGTCCATGCATACATTATGGCATCATCGAATGATGCTTTAGAATCTGATGATATAATACTAAAAACGAAACAAAGGATATCAAACAAAGAATGTACTGTGAGAGACATAGTGGATATCCTCTCTGAAGAAGTCAAGTTAAAATACGATAACGAGCTTGAAGAAAAACGAAAACTGATTTTTACCAGATATCATGTTACTCCGAAAGAATTTAAATCTAAAGCGAAATCAAAACTAATTTCGGATGAAGTTAAGATCGATTTAATCGATGGGTTAAACAAAACAGAGTATGAATTCAGGATGAATTGTCCCGACACAAATTTTTTAGTGGTGGGTATAGACACCGCTCCACACATATGGGTTGTGGATCAGCTCGGCAATAAGAAAACGCGTTATCGTAAGGGTTTTGCTGCAATAGGAACAGGGAATACATTAGCATACGCCGAAATAACCCGGTTATTACATTACACCACTTATGAATGAAGCTCAGGCAATAGTAACGGTTTATAGGGCAAAAAAGAGAGAGGAATCAGCCCCGGGTGTTGGTGATGAGAAAACCGATTTATTGCTTTTGAGCAAAGACGAAAATGGTATTTACACGACAGAGATTGCACAAGATCCCCTAAAAGATATATTAAAATTAGATTACAAGAGTTTGACAGATTGTGAAAAAATGGTCAATAATATTACCATGGAAACAATTGAAGACTATCCAGACAGAGGAAAAATATTCAAAACATTCCAAGGAAAGTTTAATGAAATGAAGGCCAAGAATACCCGAAAACGCAAATCTTAATTTATTTTTTTATCTCGACAACTAACTTTCCCCCAAGTTCTGCATAAGCAGTTCCTTTTATAATCCTTGGCGTTGATATAAATCATGAGCAGGGAGGAGTGACTGCTCGGTGAACAGTTGGAGTGTCTTTCACTCCCGCAACCGTTGCCCGAAGAAAAAGAATTGTCTAGCTAAAAAAATATGCTCTGTAGAAATGATTTCCTCACGAAGAAAAACCGAGTGAAAAACAACCGAAAGATCTAAGGTATGGTGTCTCCTTACAATGTTATGCTAGTAAAGAATAAGGAGATAATTAATAAATCGTCCG
>JBAZRZ010000076.1:0-6864 GCA_041662685.1 Methanoregula sp. | reverse complement strand
CGACAGTTCCTTGCACGGATAATTTGGTGAGCGGACTGGTGGTCCCGATACCGACGTTGCCATTATTCAATATAGTAAACAAAGTTGACGTTGCCGAAGCGGTGGAACTTGCAATGGAGAAAAGCGTGGTGTTTGTTTCGCCATTGTTAGCATGAATAGAAAGTTTGGCATAGGGAGAGGTGGTCCCGATGCCGACGTTGCCGGTTGTTGTTATAGCTAAATTTTTATCCCAGCTACCACTTGATAAGTCATCAATGGAAAAAATATTTGTAGCGTCTAAATACAACCGCCATTTATCTGCGTTATCATCCCCTTCATCTGCATACATATATAACCCGGCTTGTCTGTTTTCATTGCCCACCATATAAATATTGGCTGCTGCATCTACGTCTGTTGCTTGGTAGCTCGCAATAATATTTCCAGTTACTTGTAATTTTGCCGTAGGACTCGCCGTCCCTATCCCGACGTTGCCAAACGCATCCACAATCATCGCCGTGCTTGTCGCCGCACCGTTGGTTGAAGAAGCGACGATAAATAATGGCGCGGATGAGCCGCCGAGAGACTGGACCGAAAGTTTGGCATAGGGAGAAGTCGTCCCGATGCCGACGTTGCCTGCCGCGTTGACATAAACCATCGAGGCGCCAGTGGAAGAAGAAATATTCAAAACATCATTGGCTCCGGCCGTGCCCTGAATTGATAATTTAGTCAGGGGGCTCGTCGTCCCGATGCCGACGTTGCCGCCGTCTTTTATAATCAATGCCAAACCACTATTAACGCTTAATCTGATATCTTTTGTATCTGTATCCGCGTATATATTAAAATCGTCACCTACTAAATGTAGCTCATTAGAATCCATATGTATGCCAGCAGAAACGGTGCCTACACTCATCCAAGCATTTGCCATTGTACCATTGAGTCCACCTATACTACTTGCTCCAATAACATTTAATTTTCCGCTTGGTCCCGCCGTCCCAATTCCCACATTCCCATTTGCCAACACCGTCATCAAAGTTGTAGTTGAAACTCCGGCGGTGGTGGAAGCGATGGCAAAAAGCGTACCGTTGGCGGCGGTTGAGGCGGTGTTGGAAATAGAAAGCTGGGCATAGGGGGAACAAGTGCCGATGCCAACGAGACCGGTATTTGCCACAATCATTGTATTAATCCATGTACTGCCAGAATTAGTGCTACTGTAAACGGCAAAATCACCAGTATTTGAACCGGACTCTCCCATAATGACCCTATTGGCATTTGTGCCGGCCCAAAAACCAAACCTGGCGGCGCTGCTTGCTGACGTCGGATTTATCAATAAGCCATAATTCCTGCCACCTAATACGGCATTTGAGGTAGCTATAGGAATCCCATACTCTCCATAGCTTATTTGGAATGGACTTGTCCAAGTTGAACCGTCATTAGCGCTTTGATCAAAATACATGGTTCCGCCGCTATTTCTAATCCTCCAATCGATATAAGCATCGCCCGTCCTGAGCATTTCCAAACTCGCATCGTTATCATCACTAGAAGTAATCCTTAAAGCCTGGCTGCCTGTTCCGTAAATTTCCATTTTTTGAGATGGGGTGGTTGTGCCGATGCCGACATTGCCAGAATTATCGAAAACTATTTGAGTTCCGCTTGTTACGCCGTTGTTATTAAATCTTAAATCTCCATTGGAAATAACTTGAAATCCCCAATATTGACTCAACTCATTATCCATTACGACCAATCCTTCATTCCCGACAACCTGAAGTTGTGCTAATGGCGCCGCCGTCCCGATGCCCACATTGCCCAATGCATTAACATAAAGCATCGACGCGCCGGTGGAAGAAGAAATATTAAAAACATCATTGGCTCCGACAGTTCCTTGCACGGATAATTTGGTGAGTGGGCTGCTCGTCCCGATCCCCACATATCCTCCGTCGGCAATCGTAAACACCTGGGTGTCGTTGTCAAAAGCCGAGAAGATATTTCCGGTTGAGCCCTGGTAGACAGAGAGGGTCGGAGTGGTGGTCGTGGCAAAGATGCGAGTGTAGCCGGAGACAACCAGATAATCATTGTTGGGGGCGTCGCCGAGATTCGAATAGCCTTCAACCATTAAGTTGCCGGTTACTTCGGTGGTGGCCTGCTGGACAACGCCGTCAGTGGTGAGATTCCCTCTGATGAAAACATCGCCCTCGGCGTCAACGCGGAATTTCCAGTTGCCGTCATTGGCCGCGGTAATGAGGTTGGCGTCGGGTGCCGGAGTGGCGGCATAGACATAGAGAGCTGAATCTTTGGTGTTGTCTTCGCCGGCCGAAGTCGGGCTGTAGGAGATGACGGCCTGACCGGTGGTGGTGCTGTTGCCCGAGATAGTGAGATTGCCTGAAGAATCAAGATTCAGTTTTTCGTTGCCGTTGGAATCATAGACCGTGAGATAGGGAGAGGTTTGAGTTGAGGTACCTTGGATAACGAACGAGGGCATGGTCGCGCTGGAAGAAACGACAGCCAGCTGGGCCATGGGAGAAGAAGTGCCGACACCCAGAGAACCGTTAAAATAGCCGTTGCCAAAATTGTTGGTTCCGCTGGCCGAGAAATTGCCGCTCATGGTTAGGTTGCCTGATTGGTCGACAGTGAAGGCCGAGCCGCCGACAGTGAGCGAACCGGCCCTGATGTCAATTCCGCTGTTGGCGTCAACGTTGCCGTTGAAAGTCACTTGGTCGGAAGCGGTCTGGTTGATGAGGCCGGTGAATTCCATGTCGGAAAGAGAGCTGAAGTATTGGATGGGCACGGGATTGGTTGATCCGACAAAATATGTAATTGAACCTGATTGGCCGGGGAGGCTTGAGATACTTTGAGAAAGAGAAAAAACATTTTGATTCAAAGATGTTCGAAGATCGGAAATCTGCAAAGCAAGTTTTGCTTCTAAGGCGGAGAGGTCTTTTTGGAAATCAACGATTTTGATGGTTTCGGTCACGCGGGAGATTTCAACAATTCTTTGGGATGTTTGAGCTGATGACGAGGGAGTGACAGCGGTGGATTTTGTGATTTGTTTTTCCGATTGCTGGGAGAGAGGTGTTTTTCTGATGATGAGGAGAGAAGTATTTTGGGTTGGAGTTTGGCCGAAGAGAAGGCCGCTGATTTTTTGATTTGTGTTGTCCAAAAGAAAACCAAGATTTTTTGAAAAACTTTGGGCTGTTCTGGAGAGAGAAAGAATTGTGTTTTGGAATGAATCCTGGAGGCCGAGGATTTGATCCTGGATGGAGGCGGAGAGATTTCTAATATTTGAAAACGCCGCGGCAGCTCCCTCTCTTAAATTAAGAGAGGGGCGGGGTGAGTTATTTTTGTCTGCAAATTCTACCCGCTTCTCCTCCCTTTGGAAAAGGGAGGCTGGGAGGGATTTAGCTTTTTCTCCGGCTGATGCCAGCAAGGCCTCCAACTTCTCCAGTGGGTTGGTTTTTAAACTCCGAGCGAGCGAATCAAATGATTGAATCGAGAAATTTTCCCTAACTTTTTCCGCGAACACTCCCAAATCTTTTTTGTTTTCCGAAAAAGAAAGTTCGGAGAAATTTTTCAAATCATCAATTGTCGCCAAAATTTCAAGAACTTTTTCTTGCGTTTTAATTGAAAGCGCGGCGGCTAAATTTCTTGAATGATTTTTTGTTTTTTCAAAAACAGAATTCGCCGCCAATTTTGTTTCCGAAAAAATATTTTGCGGCGTGCTCGGCAATTCGTCCAAGACAGCCAGACTCGCCAACCCCACCTGCGTCGAGCGATCAGGAACAGAATCCATAAAATTTTGAAAAGTTAGAATGCCTTGTTTAACTTGTTCCGTGATTGCTCTTCGAACGACAGTTTTGTCGCAAAACAAAAAATCCGAAGCTTTGTCATTCTGAGCGAAGCCCCGCCGCGGGGCGGAGTCGAAGAATCTCACACCGCACTCAAACGCAAAATCCTTCGCGTTTAAAATTGCTCCCGAAGTCTTGTCGGCGACGACTTGCGACAGCGCAATCGCAATATTGACTCCTCGGCTGGCGCCCTCTCCGATTTTAGCCTGAGTTTCCGGCTTCACAAATTCCAGAATACCGAACGAACCCAAGATCACGGCTAAGCCAAAAGAAATGAGCTTATAATTCAGCTTGAGATTCTCTTCTTTTATACTAACCTTAATAAAGGTTAGTAGCTCAAAGCAGGCTTTTTGGGTCAAAATCAGCCAACTTGTAATGTTTATGTATGTATCTCTTACTAATTCCTTAAGGTTAGCCAGACCGATCTTTGATCTCTCAACTACCGCCTTTTTTATCTCACCCGCCCCTATAAAAACGAAATCCCAGAAACCTGTTTTGGTTTCTGGAACTTTTATTCCTTCAGCCCTGCCGCTTGTTTGCAAAATTGCCGGTGGAATATCCGGTGGTGCTAGCCCCTCTTTTAATTTTTCGAGTCTTGTTTTTTCTTCGTAATCCCTGATCCAATCCCTGGTCGTCATCCAATTCCTGCCTATCTTCACTGCCTGCAGACATCCCTGCCTGGCCCGTAAACTCAAATACTCCTGCGAATAATGGCAGTATTTTGCCGCTTCTGAAAGCAATAAATAATTCAGCGGCTCAACTTTGCTTATTTTTTTCTTCCTCCTATAGCTCATTTTTTCTTTTTCTCCTCTTTTTCCTCCTTTTTCAAAGGAGGGTTAGGGTGGATTTGCTTTTCTTCGATTTATGGTTTGCCGCTCCTCCGCTTTCACTCGCCTCGAGATCCGAGTCAAAGCAGGCTTTCTTTTCTCCTCCCTTTTGTAAAGGGAGGCTGGGTCGTTCGACTCTGAGAGTCTCAGATCTTCTGATTCAGAGAATCTCAGATTCGATGAACTCGATGAGAGGGATTTATTCTTTTCTTACTTATTCACTCGTTCACTTATTCACTTTCTTCTATTATACCACCTTCCTTGTTTCCCCTCAACGCCCGTCAACACCCTCTATCCGATATCGGATAAGAATCTTTTTTATCGTTCACCGATAGCTAATTTTGGCTTAATAAAGCCGAAATTTAGACTTAACAAAAAACAGCGAAATTCAAAATGAATTTCGCTGCCTTGGCTAATGTGGATAACTATTTTTCTATGAACTTATTAACTTTTTTAACATTATTAGCGGGGAACACCTTACTGCACATCTTTCTATTTTCTGTCATTCCCGCGACCTGTGGTGAGCGTAGTCGAACCAAAGCGGAAATCCAGCTGATTATCTATCATCCCAACAACCATCTTTTTTCTAACTGGATTCCGGCTCTATGAGGCCGGAATGACAATCTACTAAACTATTTTTTATTCTGCCGAATTTTCTATTGGTGCCTGCTCCGGCGTTATTACTTCCCCGCCTGCCGCCGGCTCGCTTATTGCAGCGTCAAAATTATTTTCTTGGTTATTTGAATTTTGAATGTCGGAATTTATTTGATTACCTTCATCCTGAATCCCATCTTCTTCCGTCATGCCCGACTCGCTTTCTGTCATTCCGGCCGGAGCCTGTCCCGAACCTTGATTCGGGAAGCCGGAATCCAGTCCTTCCTGAATCTCCGTATCCCCGTCTGCCTGATTATTTATATTTTCTTCGTTTGGATTTTGGTTATTGTCTCCCTTCGGGAGATCTCCCGCAGGGAGAGAATTTATTTGATTATTGTCATTTGGGAGTTGGATATTTTCTGAATTTGTTGTATTATTTGCGTCTTGATTATTTTCTGCATTCGCATCGTTTATTTGATTATTGCCATTTGGAATTTGGTTATTTTCATTCCCATTCGGATCATTCGGATGTCCCGCTTCAACGGGATTTGTATCATCGCCAGATCCTGAGCTTGTCGAAGGATTCGGATCGCTCACAGAACATTCTCCTTTCGTTTTCACGAATTCTCCGTTCTCAATTTTCACACACCAGATTTCTCCGGTCGCGCTGTCTTGCATTTCAAAATAATTTGTTTTAACTTTTTTGGCCGTGATGACTTCCGCGACAAATTCTTTGGCGCTCAAAATTTTATCCGCCATCCAATTCATCATCGCCGCCAGCAGGCTCCCTCCCTTTAGGGAGGGCTGGGGAGGATTTTCTCCAACTCCGCCCTCTCCATTTAGTTGCAATTTTATATCAGCGATATCCTCTTTCATCAAATCAATCTCTCTCTGTTGGGCTTTCATTCCGGCGAAGACAAAGCTGGTCATTTTGTAGAGATCAACTCCCTTGCCGTCAACCGAGAGAATCTCTTTGGGAGCTTCTTCGGCGATCAGGCCGAGACGGGGGGAACAAAGCAAATCCCTCTCATCGAGTTCATCGAATCTGAGATTCTCTGAATCAGAAGATCTGAGACTCTCAGAGTCGAACGACCCATCCTCCCTTTGCAAAAGGGAGGAGCCCCCTCCTTTTTCAAAGGAGGGCTGGGGTGGATTTGCCGCATCCGTGTCATCCGCGTGACAATCCGTGTTGATATCCGTGTCGCTCTTGTAGGTATAGGTGGCGACATTCGTTTCCGAAATCTTCTGCAAAATTTCATCCTCGTCTTCGTTGTTTAAATAAGTAATGTTGTCTTTGTATTCTTTGCTGGAGAGGTTGACAAAGGCCGTGGCTCCGATGTCGCCGTTGACTTCTAAGGTGTGGGTGGGAGAAGAAGTGCCTATTCCGACTTTGCCGTCGTCAAGAATAGTCAAGAGGTTTTGATTGTTTTGATTGTTGAGAAGAAGGGACTGAGTGGAAGAAGCTAAATCACCTTCGGTGAAACGAAACATATTGGCAAAATAAAGATCGCCGGTGTAGGACTTGGCTGATTCAAGAGTTCCCTGGATATCTAAATTGCCGGCGATGGTGGAGGTACCGGCTCCGCCGGTTTCAAAGAGGCCGGAGATGTAGAGAGAGTTATAAA
>JBAZRZ010000075.1:0-8157 GCA_041662685.1 Methanoregula sp. | reverse complement strand
AAGATACGGGGCTGACTTGAAATCCCGTATATATCAGATCCAGATGAAGGAAATCTCATGTAAGAGCATTCTCGCGAACCTTGACAGGTTCATACAATTTGTTTGGAGCAAGGTTTTCTACAGAGCAAAAAATTTTAAGCAGACTTCGATTCAAAAAATTTCATCAAGCTTTGATTTGGAATTTTCAACCGGATCTCAATCGAAAAATTCCGGGCAGACTTTAATTTAAAAAAATTTGTACCTTGATCCAAAAATTTGGCTATGTTGAAATTTTTTTCCGTTGTTTGTTTATTTTCTGTAACTGCTGTGATAGTGACCCCCTCTCTCCCCAGAGGGGGAGACATCCCAAGGGGGGCGTCCCCTTGACCCCCTTTTCGGAGGTTCTCATCTAGCAAACCCTTTTGGACTCCGGGTAACTGTTCCGATCCCGAAGATTATCTATTTAGAGCCCTTTGCGGGTTCCGTTTGCCCATTTCCTGATCCGGTTTTTGGGATCACGCGAGCGTGGTGTCAACCACTCTCAAAAATACGGTTTTAATCGATTATTTCTCCAAAATAACTGATTTGACAGCGATTTGATCATGCAATTTTAGCGGGCTCCGGTTGGTCGCGTTTTCAGCCACCCCGTTTCAGGTCATATGGGGTGAGATTGGCGATGGAAAAGGCCACTGTTGGTCGAAGATACGATCACGTCGGAGAAATGGGGGCATATCACTTCAAGAATCAAACAAGAAATAATTAAAGATAGGTTGTTAAATAACAACAATGAAAATTTTATACAAAATACAATGTAAAGTGCCACTTCATATCTCTTGGAATTGTTACGCCCCAACCAATTTGGATGAGTGGATTCGTCTAAAAATCAGTGATAAGGTCATTGCTAAAATTGGATTAACTGATCTATCACCTTTTCCTAGTGGTAGTGAAAGTACACTTAAAGTCAATAAAACCATATTTTCAACCGACTCTTTGACTATTGAAATTGAAGGGTACTGGTCCAAAGAAATTGCTGAATTATTGAGATCCTGTAATAGAGAATGAATCATTAACAACATTTAGACAGGAAATTCAAAACATTCTTCAACAAATTTCAGTTAATCTAATTGATAACATTCGAAATCATTTCAGACAAACATGGCTTTCTGTGAATTTTCCTTTTGATAAATCCTCATTTATTGATACACTTTGGTTGGATCGTGATAGCAACTGGAAACGAATTTATCCAAAATTTGGATTTTTAGATATGTGTATACCCTGCTTCGGTCTTTATCGAGACAACTGGCTAGAATTGGGAATTCGATTCGAAAACAATAAAAGGGCAGATATGATTGATACCATGATGGCGAATGCATTTGCTCATTTAGATAAGAATAATGCTCGTATGGGTATAGTGGAATCTGTATGTGCACTTGAATCCACCATAAAACAATACATTCCATCATTATTAGCAAACATGGTTGAACCCCCCATTCCTGAATCTTTACTGGGTAAGGCTGTAGAAGAAATGGGCTTTCGGTTGACCACACAAATAATTTTTGAACAACTATCTAAAAAATTGGGATTTGATTCAAATAATTGTTCAAATTGTTTGAAGGCCATAGAAATTAGGAACAATATAATTCATAATCAACAACGAGCCATTTCAGTTAATGATGCACGCCAATATGTTTGGGCAATTAATCAAATCATTAATTCAATAAAAAAATAATTTCCTTTATTAAAAAGTTACACATATTCTCTGTTGATTGTGTATTTCCATCAGATAATTTTATCAAATTTAATTTTTCAAAATAATTACAATTGAACGAGCACACTACAAAAAAAGAGTCTACTGATACTCCAGTGGCTGCACCTGTTTGGGTAATCCGCCTTTGAAGTGCTGCTGGATCTTCCCATAATAATTCCGGAGATTCTCATTCATCGTGGGGTGCACCTTCTTCTGTGCCTCCTCGAAGTATTTCAATGAAATGATCGTCTGGTTGTCCCGGAGGGCCAGCATACCGGCTTCGCGGCAGACCGATTCAAGATCCGAGCCTACGAATCCTTCCGTTGTGCCGGCCAGCGTTGTCGCCAGGGCCTCGCGGGCGGGATCGGCAAAGGTCAGGTGCTTCTCCTGCATCAGCTCGATGAGCCTCCTGCGCCGGATCCCGGAGGAGACGCCAGTTGCATCATCCGCTGCCGGCGTGATGGCGGCCTTGATCTCTTTAGCCGTAACGGCCTTGTCCTTGCCGAGTTTCTCGACAAGTTCGCCAAGATTCTCTTCTGAATATTTGCTGCAGAGCCCGACAATCTCTTCAAGGCTCGAACCTTCGAGCGGCATGAAGCGGGTGTGGATGCTGATGATCTTCTTCCGGTCTTCAAGCGCCGGCTCACCGATATACACGAGCCGGTCAAACCGTCCCGCCCGGAGGAGGGCCGGGTCCACAATGTCCGGGCGGTTCGTTGCGCCCATGACCACAACATCCTTGAGATCCTCAAGGCCGTCCATCTCGGTTAAGATCTGGTTGAGCACATTGTCGCTCACGTGTGAATCGCTGTTCGAACCGCGGACCGGGGCAAGGGCATCGATCTCATCAAAGAAGATGATCGAGGGGGCAACCTGGCGGGCCTTCTTGAAGACCTCCCGGACTGCCCGCTCGCTCTCGCCCACCCACTTGGACAACAGCTGGGGTCCCCTCACAGGGATAAAGTTCGCCCCGCTTTCGGATGCGACTGCCTTTGCAATCAGGGTCTTACCGGTTCCCGGCGGACCATAGAGCAGGATACCCCGCGGGGGTACAATGCCAAGGTCCTCAAACTTCTGCCGGTCGGTGAGCGGGAGCTCGATGGCTTCCCGCACCTCGGTCTTAGCTGATTCAAGGCCACCTACGTTCTGCCATTTCACATGGGAAACTTCGAGCATCACTTCGCGCATCGCGCTCGGCCCTACATCGCGCTGGGCGCTGCGGAAGTCGCTGGAGTACACCTTGAGCGTATCGAGAATCCCCTGGGGGATCTCCTCAGCATCGAGGTCCAGGTCCGGTAAGTACCGGCGCAGGGCACGGATTGCGGCCTCACGGGCAAGCGCTGCAAGGTCCGCTCCCACAAACCCGTGGGTCTGCTGGGCGAGCACTTCCAGGCTCACATCTTCCGACAGGGGCATGCCCCGGCAGTGGATCTTCAGGATATCGATCCGGTCCGGCTCTCCCGGCACACCGATCTCGATCTCCCGGTCAAACCGCCCGGGCCGGCGGAGCGCAGCATCGATCGCATCGACGCGGTTCGTTGCGCCGATCACGACCACCTGGCCGCGTTCCTCAAGGCCGTCCATCATGGTTAAGAGCTGGGCAACAACCCGGCGCTCAACTTCTCCGGTCACTTCCTCGCGCCGGGGTGCAATGGAGTCCAGTTCATCGATGAAGACGATCGAAGGGGCGTTCTCCCGCGCCTCTTCAAAGACCTCGCGGAGCCGCTGCTCGCTCTCGCCGTAATATTTCGAGATGACCTCGGGGCCCGCAATCGAGATGAAGTGCGCCCCGCTCTCGCTGGCAACCGCCTTTGCGATCAGGGTCTTTCCCGTGCCCGGTGGACCATAGAGAAGAACGCCCTTGGGGGGTTCGATACCCAGTTTCTGGAAGAGCTCAGGATGCCGGAGCGGGAGCTCGATTGTCTCGCGGAGCCGCTGGAGCTCGTCTTTCAGGCCGCCGATATCCTCGTACGAGAACCGCTTGATGCCCTCAAAGCCGGCTGCGGGTTTGTCCGAGAACTCGATCGAGGTATTTTTGGTGATGATGACGGCTTCTTCCGGCTCGATCTCCACGATCTTGAACGCCACAATCTGGGGCTGGATAAAGGGGAGCCCCAGCATGATCGGTACGGAATCGTTCATGGTCACGGGAAAATCGATCAGCCCGTTGATCACGTGCGGATTATTTGCAACCGGTATTTTCTTCGGAAGATCTTCCGGGGGTGCAAGCACTACCCGTTTGGCTTCCACTTCATCAGATATCTTAATGATCGTGACCGAATCACCGATTGCAACACCGGCATTCTGCCGGGTAAAATTATCAATCCGGACCTTGCGCTGGTTCCAGTCCTCAACTAACGACCTCCAGACCTTCGCCACCGTACGGCGCTTTCCCTCAATTGCAACCAGATCCCCGGGTGAGATCTTCAACAGCAGCATCATCTCGGGATCGAGCCGTGCCTTCCCGCCACCCTGATCGCCGGGATATGCGGAATCCACTCTCAATTGCACTTCAGGCATTACCTTAAAGGTCATATACGCAGGGATTTATAGGTACTGTAAATGCGTATCCTCATTTTCGATCCGTTCCACGGCGCGGCAGGCGACATGATCACAGCCGCACTGCTCGACTGCGGGGCTGACCGGTTGCTGGTCCTGCGGGCAATGAAGACTGTGGTAGCAGAGCCGGGGATCTCATCTGTTACAAGGGCAGGCATCCGGGCGATAAAAGTGGATACCCACGCCACACAGGCCCACCGGACGTTTCCGGAGGTGATGCAGCGGATCGATACCGCAGCTGGGGAAGTACCGGCCCCGGCCCTCACGATGGCCCGCCGTGTCTTTGAACGGATTCGTGCTGCCGAAGAGGAAGTCCACGGCACCCATGCCCATTTCCACGAGGTCGGCGCTGATGATGCGATTGCCGATATCCTCGGTGCCTGCACGGCCCTGCACTCGCTTTCCGTTGACGGGATCGTTGTCATGCCCATCACCACCGGCCACGGGACCGCCACCGGATCGCACGGCACCTTCCCCACCCCGGCACCCGCAACGGCCCTGATCCTCAAGACAGCCGGCCTCGCTGCCAGCGCCGGTAATCACGAAGGAGAACTCTGCACCCCGACCGGTGCAGCACTCCTCGCAGAATTCGCCACCCTGGCAGTTCCCTATCCGGTTGCCCATACGATTCTCTCGGTAGGCTACGGGGCGGGAACCCGGGACCCGCACCATGCCCCCAATGTCCTGCGGGCCATGATCATTGAACCTGCTGCCGCAGCAGGAGACCTGATGCAGGACAGCGTCGACGTGCTCGAAACCAATGTGGATGATGTGAGCGGCGAAGTGATTGCCCACGCGATTACCCGGTTTATGGAAGCCGGTGCACGGGATTCAAGTGCAATGCCGGTGATCATGAAGAAGGGCAGACCCGGGTATCTGATCCGGGTCATCTGCCTCAAAGAGACGAGCACTGCTCTTGCCGAACTGATGGCCCGCGAACTCGGGACACTGGGTATCCGCTGCATCCCGGCCGTCCACCGGTTCATCGCGGAGCGCACCATCGAAGTAATTGATGTCACTATCGGAGGACAGCAGAAGAAGATGCCGGTCAAGTGCGGGTGGATGCACGAAGAGATCTACATGCTCAAGGCAGAGTTCGACCCGGCACGCGACTGGGCCTGCGAATTGGATATTCCGGTCAAAGACGTGCTCCGGGCTATAGAAGAGGCAGGCTGGAAAACCCTGCACGGCAAACACAACATCTCCGGTGACCTATGAAGACCGATAAACAGAGCAGCGGGAATACTGCCTTTGACAAATTGCTTGGCGGCGGGCTCGAAGTGCGAACCGTCACCCAGCTCTATGGCGAACCGGCGAGCGGGAAAAGCACGCTCTGCACGATTGCCGCAGTCACCGCCCTCAGGGCCGGTCATGCGGTCGTGTATATCGACTCCGAAGGTTTCTCGATCGAGCGGTTCCGGCAGATCGCCGGGGCGGATACCGAGACAATCGCGGACCGGCTCTTTCTCTTTGAACCCATCGATTTCGAGCACCAGGGCCAGATGATCGCAGAAGCAGAAAAAATCTTAAAAACACAAAAAGTGGGACTGCTGGTCATGGACTCTGCTACGGCACTCTACCGCACCGACCTTGAAAAAGGCCGGGATGCGATCCAGGTACTCACCAAACAGATGATCCACCTGCTGGGGTATGCCAAGCGCTATGGGATTCCGGTGATCATCACCAACCAGGTCTACATGGATACCGGCAAAAACACCTGGTACGGTCTTGGGGGTTTTGCGCTCGAACATCTCTCAAAGATTATTGTCCGGATCGAAAAGACGGATACGCCGGGACGCCGCCGGGCACGGCTGGTCAAACACCGCTCCCATCCCGAAGGGGCATCGTTTGAATTCGATATTATAGAAGAGGGTATCGCGGCAAAATGATGACCGCGGGTGACACCCGATCGCATTCTTTTTTGATTGTTTTTTTTTAACGAAAATTAAGAAAAATTGCAAACATTATATCAGAACACTGCGAATAATAGAAGACCAATGGCACTGAGCAGGGAAAATACCCCCAGAATAACCGACCTTTTAAGGAAAAATCCCCAGGGGCTCAGTATAACGGAAATCGTTAAAAAGATCGATATCAACCGGAACACAGCCGGGCGATACTTAGAAAGCCTTCTCATCTCCGGCCAGGTAGAGATGCGCCATTTCGGCATGGCGAAGATCTACACAGCCTCACAACGGGTTCCGATCTCTGCAATACTCTCAATCTCTTCAGATTTCGTCATGCAACTGGACAGCAGCCTGCGCATCGTATGTGCCAATGAACCTTTTTTTGAACCTGCTGCGGGTGACTCAAGTCGATCTCTTCGGAAAGAACATCGAATATTCTGCCGCTGTTCCGGTCTTCGAAGACGCACTCGAAAACTTCATCGCTCTCTTAAAAACCGGTATCGCGGGGAGAGAATGGCATGGGACGTTGTTACTCGATAAAGGAGACCGGTTTTTGTCCTGTCATGTCACTCCTGTAGTCTTTAATGACGGCCGGAAAGGCGTTTCAGTCCGGTTAGAAGAACTCACTGAACTCCGTCATCGCGAAATTGCATTGCAGGAGAGCGAAGCACGGCTGCGCAGCATCATCCGCGCAGCACCGGTAGGAATCGGTGTTGTTTCAAACCGGGTAATACTTGAGGTCAATGAACGCCTCTGCCAGATGACCGGGTATCAGGCCGGCGAACTCATTGGCAAGCCTGCCCGGATATTCTATAAAAGAGAGGAAGAATACGGTGCCGTTGGCAGGGAACAATACGAACTGATTGACCAGACGGGGGTGGGCACTGTCCAGACGCAGTGGCAGAAAAAAAAAACGGGGCCATTATCGATATCCTGCTCAGTTCTGCACCTCTCAATCCGGCAGATCTCACCCATGGTGTCACCTTCACCGCCCTCAATACCACCGAACGCACACGCGCTGAGGAGGAGTTGCGCGAATGTGAAGAGCGGTGCCGCAAACTTGTTGAATTGTCTCCGGATGCGGTTATCCTTCACCGTGACGGAATGATCATCTACGTGAACCCTGCAGCCCAGACACTCGTTGGTGCCTCGCGACCTGAAGAAATGGTCGGTAAAGCGGTTCTGGATTTTGTCGATTGCGGATCCCGCGATGCGGTGAGGGAAAATATCAAAAAAGATCTTGGTGGGGAATTCTCACCACAAATGGAATTGCAGATGATCCGGCTCGATGGTACATCAGTGACCGTAGAAGGCAGGGGAGTTCAGACACTCATCGAAGGAAAACCTGCAGTACTGGTAGCAATATGGAATATCACCGGGCGCAAGCAGTCTGAAAAAAATCTTTTGGAAAGTGAACGGACGTACCGCGTTCTTGCTATTATAGGTGAAGCGATTGGTGCGGATATCGCCTATATCTATGAAGACACCCGCAGTTCCCCTTCCGGCCCTCACCTGCCTGTGCGGAGATTCCACTGGGTAGCAAAAACGGGCGAGATGGATTCCACCCCGTCCACTCACCATGCATGCGGAGACAAATTCTCCCGCGAATGGGCAGAGCGACTTGCCTCAGGAGCATGGGTAACCGACATTCGGAGCAGATTTTTTTGCTCTGTAGAAATGATTTCCTCACGAAGAAAAACCGAGTGAAAAACAACCGAAAGATCTAAGGTATGGTGTCTCCTTACAATGTTATGCTAGTAAAGAATAAGGAGATAATTAATAAATCGTCCGGTCGGTTTATCAGTTTTATCAAACATGCATATTCCCTTGTCCAGTCCACTCGACTCACCCCGTATTCTTGTAAGTATTCCAGGAGAGATTACACTCAACATCAGCGGTTGACACTACTTCTTTTCAAAGAATATCGAAAAGAAAACTATCGCACCGTCATCTGGAACCTTGAAG
>JBAZRZ010000074.1:0-8498 GCA_041662685.1 Methanoregula sp. | reverse complement strand
ACGGGGCTGACTTGAAATCCCGTATATATCAGATCCAGATGAAGGAAATCTCATGTAAGAGCATTCTCGCGAACCTTGACAGGTTCATACAATTTGTTTGGAGCAAGGTTTTCTACAGAGCAGAAAAACAGGAGTGAACCTCTCTCAGGAAGAGGTACCCACGGTTAGAGATCCCCACAAAAAACAACCTAATGTTCGTGAGCTTAAAGCGGATGAATTTTCAGCAGCGGATCGTATCTGGGTGGAGTAACATGAGACCACAGGTGATCCCGCCACAGACCGGATCTTTGCGGTTTTTTACCAAAACCAGATCGTCTCGTTAGCCCGTTGCCGGCGTCATCAGGATGGTATGGCCGTCGATGGGATTTTCACTTCTGTGGACCATCGCAGGAAAGGCTATTCACGCCTCGCTGTCGGTGCACTGGTGGAGGCCTGCCATAATAATGACCTGCATATGCACGCGGTCCGGCACCTGATCGGGTTTTATACAAAACAGGGCTTTGCACCGATCGAAGAGAAAGTATTGCCTCCGACCATTCGTGAACTGTATGTCTGGGCCGGAGGTAACCTTGAAGGAGCAGAGGTCGAGCCAATGCTCCGGAAAGCTGGATTGTTTTTTGAAAAGAGCATCCCGGTATAGCGACATTATCGCAATTCGTCGGGATCATTCAACGATGAGATGCCGGTACACTACCGCAGTCCCCTTGTTTTTTATACTTGGATACCAGAGGGACTATTCAGACCCCTTATGCATATCCGCGATCTCATCCTCCCCGAAGACAAGATCTTTTTTACCCTCTTTAAAGAAATGGCCGAGAGGATTTCTGAAGCATCTGCCGCATTAAACGAGATCACCCATGAACTCCCCAATGGCACGGAAAAGTCTCACCTCGTACGACAGTTGGAGCATAAATGTGACGAAATCACCTGGCATGTGTTCGAACAGCTGAACGAATCGCTGATCACGCCACTCGAACCCGAGGAGATCTCCCGGCTTGCCCCGGTCATTGACGATGTCATGGACCGCATTGACCGGGTTACCCAGCAGATCTGCAACTACGAACTTGCCGAGAGTAACGAGACATTAAAGGAATTTTCCTATCTCATCATGCTGTCTGCCGCTGAGATCGTAGATGCAGTAACGGCCCTTGAGAGCTTAAAAAAGCATGATGATGTGAAAAGCCATGCAACTGAGATAAACCGGATCTATAACCTGTCGATAGAGTTACAGGCAAAGGCGGTGCTCGATCTCTTCAAGACCAAGGATCTGCTGCTGATCATCAAGCTCAAGGATATCTACGAAGGATTCGGCCGGGTGATGGAGAAATGCAATGACGTCGGTCACGCACTCAATGATATTGCAATGAGCCACGCATGATCGGCATGGAACCTATCATCCTGTTCGGCATCATCCTCGCGCTTGCACTCAACTTTGTCAACGGATTAAATTATGCCTCGCACTCGATTGCACGGTAGTTGCAACAAAAGCGCTCTCCCCGATCAAAGCGGTATTCTCTGCTGCGATCTGTAACATGATAGGTCCGTTTATCTTTTCCGCAGCGGTTGCCGCTACGATTGGAACCGCAATTGTCACCAAAGGTGCACTCACCCCACTCTCGATTGTAGTGGCATTGGGTGCATCGATCGTTTTAGTCTTTGTTGCAACCCGTATGGGAATCCCCATCTCGAGCAGTCACGCGATGGTGGGTGGATTGCTGGGAGCGGGCATCGGTGCAGTTGGCTTTTCCGCTGTTATCCTTCCCAGCGGAGACATTGTGTTCCAGGTTTTTTTTTACGCGATTATTGGTGCAATTCTCGGGGCTCTTGTACTTGCCATTATCTGTGCAGCATTTGAGGGGGATATACGGTTTGGAGCCCTGCTCGGAGGCGTTTTCGGAGCGGGAATAATCATCCCGATCCTGATGATTGCCGGAGTAATACAGATCCATGGTCTCCTTGCGATCGTGCTCTTCATCTTTATCTCACCCCTTATCGGCATGGCGGGTGCCTTTCTCTTTAGTGTCCTTGTCTCCCCACTCATCAAACACTCGCAGCAGAGCAGGGCAAAACATGTCTTCCAGCCCCGCATGTACTCGCATGTCTCGTGCAGGCAACCGCTCACGGGGCGAACGATGGCCAGCATGCAGTGGGTGTGATTACCGCCCTGCTGCTGGTCTCCTCTGGTTTCCTGCTCACCTTTGATGTGCCAGTGTGGGTTATTCTTGCATCTGCAGTTGCCATCGGTCTGGGCACCTGTTTTGGCGGGCGACAGGTTGTCGATAAAATGGCAAAAGAGATCACCAAGATTCGCCCGTATCAGGGATTTTGTGCAGCAACTGCGAGCAGTGCCATTCTCGTGACGGTCACCCAGCAGGGTATTCCGGTCTCCTCCACTCACGCGATCAATGGGGCGATTATCGGAGTCGGGGCAACAAGGGGCAGGAACGCAGTCCAGTGGAAGGTGGTGCGCGAGATGATGACGGTGTGGGTGATCACCATCCCGCTTGCTCTGGCAGTGTCATGGACTGGATACCTGTTTATCAGCTTCGTATTGACCAAGGTATAATGCCCATATAATTCGCTATATTTTTTAGGAACCTCAACCGATTACCAGTAGGTTTGTTATGGGTCTTCGTGAGTTGTTGATACCGAAGGATAAGGTTTTTTTCGACCTGTTTGAAAAACAGGCCGGGGTTATAAAGGAGGCGGCATGGCTGCTTGTTGCCCTGACCGAGGATTTCGCCAATGTTAAGGAGAAGCGCCACGCAATCGAGAAGCTCGAGCACAAGGGAGACCAGATCACCCACGATATATATGAACAGCTGAACCAATCGTTCATCACACCGATCGATCCCGAAGAGATCTCAAAACTCGCATCAGCCCTTGATGAAGTGCTGGACTATATCGATGGTGCAACCGAGAAGATGTACTATTACGGCATCGAAGGCACTGATTCCCACATGATCGAACTGGCAAAACTGATCCATATGTCCACGGTTGAGATCGAGAGTGCAGTAAAAGGCATCCGTTCAATTAAGGACCCCCGATATATAGAAGAACGTTGCATTGAGGTGAACCGACTCGAAAATCTCGCTGATGATGTGCTCGCTCATGCAGTAACCGACCTCTTTAAAACCACTGATGCGATTACGATCATCAAACTCAAGGATATCTATGAGCATCTTGAAACTGCGACGGACAACTGCGAAGATGTCGCAAATGTACTCTCCGATATAGCAATCCGACACTCGTGAGGGATAAAAAGGAGTCTGCATGATAGAGGCACCATTCATCCTGATTATTGCCATCATCGTTATTGCACTGATCTTTGATTTCACCAACGGGTTTCACGATTCAGCAAACTCAATATCGACGGTAGTCTCAACAAAAGTTCTCTCCCCAAGAAATGCAGTGGTTTTTGCCGCATTTTTTAACTTTGTTGCAGTATTCGGGTTTGGGGTTGCAGTGGCGAGCACAATCTCCAACATCATTCAATTAGAAGTTGTAAAGACGGTGATGGTTCCCTACATCATTCTCGCAGCACTCACCGGTGCCATCGTATGGAACCTGATCACTTGGTTTTTCGGCTTGCCCACGTCGTCCTCTCATGCCCTTATCGGGGGGATTGCGGGAGCGGGAATATCGGCAGCGGGGCTGGCTGCAATCAAGTGGTCGACCGTTGAACTCGTTGCGACATTTATGATCCTTTCCCCCCTGATTGGTTTTACAATTGGTTTTTTATTTATGGTACTCGTCATCAACATCACCAAGAATGCCCATAAATCAACGGCCGAATTCCATTTCAAAAAACTCCAGCTCTGCTCGGCGGCAGCCTACAGCTTCAGCCACGGCACCAATGACGCCCAGAAGACGATGGGGATCATCCTTCCTTTGCTCTTTTCTATCGGGTATTTCAGTGCAAGCGTTGATCCCAACCATCTCCCCGTACCCTTGTGGGTTATTATGGCATCCTATGCAGCCATTGCCCTTGGCACTCTTTCCGGGGGGTGGCGGATTGTCAAGACAATGGGTTACAAGATCACCAAACTCCGCCCTGTGCAGGGATTTGCGGCAGAGACTGCCGGTGCAGCAACGATTCTTGGGGCTTCAATCGCGGGTATACCTGTGAGTACAACCCATGTGATTTGTACATCGATTATGGGTGTGGGTACCACCATGGGTGCAAGTACCGTAAAATGGGGTGTTGCCCGGAGCATCGCTCTCGCATGGATCCTGACAATCCCGGTCAGCGCCTTTATCGGTTTTACTTCATTTATGGTAATCCGGCTCATTATCGGAGCATAACAACATTACCCAAATTTTTTCGCTCATCGTCATTTTGTGTGAATAAGAGATGCTCTTTAGTTTCATTCCTGATGGGGGCGCCGGTTCGAACGGACGCTGAAGCGGGCGCGGGAAATTGCAGAGAGACGAGAATGGTTCAGCAGTACCTGCACACCCAGTATGATCGGGAATTTTACCGTTTACCTCCCGGGATATGTGGCACAGGTCATGATCAAACATGTGCGTCACCAACTTAAAAACAGTAGGGAGCCAATTTTTTTATATGCTCTTTTTTCCCGGGCTTGCAAAAAACCGGCACAACCCACTGATCGGGCAGATTTCGCACCGGGTTTTTTTTGCATCGCAGCAGGCCCGCCCGTGGGCGATCAGAACATCGGTGAGATCACCCCATTGCTCCTGCGGGAATAGTGCCATAAGATCCCGTTCTATAACAGTGACATTATCCGTATGGGAAAAACCGATCCGCTGGGCAAGCCTGCGAACATGGGTATCGACAGCAATCCCTTCGTTCCTGCCGAGCGCGTGGTAGAGCACGATATTAGCAGTCTTCCTTCCAACCCCGGGAATGGTAAGCAACTCCTCCATCGATTCGGGAACATTTCCCCCAAAGGTTGAGAGGAGTGTCTGGGAAGCTGCGATGATATTGCGGGCTTTTGCATGATAGTAGCCAAGACTGTGGATGATCACTTCCACCTCTTCCGTCTTTGCCTTTGCCAGGGTAGACGGTGTCGGGTATTTCTCGAACAGCGGACCCCGTACCTTCAGCACCGCACGATCAGTAGTCTGCGCCGACAGGATGGTGAGGACAAGCACTTCAAAGGCTGAACCTTTCGAGATGATGGCGGGTGAATCACGGGCATTAGGATAGCGCTCGACAAGAAGAGAATAAATCAGCGCTGCGTCCTGTTTTTTCATAGCCAATGGGGTAGGGCGGATTCGAACCGCCGTCAAAGCGTCCCAAACGCTCTAGGATGGACCAGGCTACCCTACTACCCCGCGACATCATAGATGCGACGGGATGATAAAAATAGGTAATGGTCTCCAGAGGTTAAACCGGAAGGGGGGATTTATTGTTTTCAGAAACAACTGTTCCCGTAAATGTGCCGTTGAGGATCGCGTTCGACAGGTTCTCCGGCACCTGACCGTCAAGCACCACGAGAGGAATATGGCTGCGCTCGACGATCCGGGCGGCGATGATGTCGAGCACATTATTGGATCCGGCGCCAAGGCCAATCTGACTGACAATCACCAGCAGCTGCGGGGGAGTGAGGGTCTCAAATCGTTTTGCATCCTTGTGCTTCTTCGGGTCTTTGTCATAGATGCCATTTACCGATGTTGCGTTGATAAAAACCGACGCCCTCACGCGTTCAGCGAGCACAGCAGCGACAGCATCGGTTGTCTGGCCCGGTGTTATGCCACCCATGACCACGATTTTATTGGATTCGGCACACTTCTTTGCCTCGGAATGACTCTCGGCTACTTTCGGGTAGGCTGCATCCCCGAGAGCCGCGATAAGAAGGGTGGCGTTGAGACGGGTGACCAGAATGCCGATCTCATCGGAAGTCCCCTCATCCACACCGAGTTCCCGTGCCGCTTCAATATAATCCCGGGCTGCACCGCCCCCGCCAACGACAACGAAGAGCCGGTGGTGCTCCGCGATCGCCTTAAGGACCGGGACATAACTGCGGATCCTGTTCCCGCCGAGGGTCGGGATCAGGATCGAACCGCCAAGCGAGATGACAATATTCCTCATCGCACTAGTTTTTGTACCTGATGCTCATATAGAGTTGTTTACTATGTTTTACTGCCCGAATTGCAAGAGCCAGGAGATATTTCCCGTTGCCGGCGGTTGTGTCGGACAGGTCTATCTCTGCAAAGACTGCGGATACCGTGGTTCGTTCGTGCTCGAGATCGATGGTGCAGATGCCTTCAAGGAGATAGAGAAGGAAAATAAGGAACATCACAAGTAACCCACCGGGGACAGGTATGCACGAGGCACGCCAGTACACAAAGCTTGAGAACAATGCGGTGAAGTGCTCGCTGTGCAGTCATCGCTGCACGATCAACGACGGGAAGCACGGCATCTGCGGCGTGCGGGCGAACGAACATGGATCGCTTAAGGCAATGACCTACGGGAAGATCAGCGCCGAAGCCATTGACCCGATCGAGAAAAAACCTCTTTTTCATTACCTTCCCGGCACCCTTTCGTACTCGCTGTGCAGTATCGACTGCAACTTCCATTGCGAGCACTGCCAGAACTGGCATATCTCCCGGGCAGGACTGGATAAGGCGATGCTCCTCCCCCTGGAACCGGCCGAAGGGGTGGGGCGTGCGATCGCGAGCGGCAGTGCCAGTATCTCGTGGACGTACAACGAGCCCACCATCTGGCACGAGTACCCCCTCGATATGGGCACGCTCGCGAGGGCAAAGGGACTCGGGACCATCTACGTGACGAACGGGTACATCACGGAAGAAGCGCTCCGCGAGCTCGCACCTATGCTCGGTGCATTCCGTGTCGATCTCAAGGCATTCACGGACGATTTTTACAAAAAGATCTGCGGCGCAAAGCTCCAGCCGGTCCTCGACTCAGCAGAGCTTGCAAAGGAGCTTGGTATGCATGTCGAGACGGTTACCCTCGTTATCCCGGGTCTCAATGACAGTATGGAGGAGCAGGAAGGGTTGATCCGCTGGGTGATCGAACACCTGGGCCCGGAAACCCCGATGCACTTCTCCGCGTTCCACCCGGATTACAAGATGCTCAACCGTGGGGCAACTCCCGTCGCGACGCTGGAAAAAATCTACCGGAAAGCAAAAGAGATTGGCCTGCGATTCCCCTATCTCGGCAATGTATACCATAATTCCTATGAGAATACGTACTGCCCCGCCTGCAATGCGATGCTGATTGAGCGACAGGGATTTGCCAGCCGGTTTACCGCCCTTGATGGCAGCCAATGCACCAACTGTGGTGAAAAAATTGAGATAATCCGCCATGTCACCTGAACCCGGCACTCCGCTTAATCACGATATGAGCTCCGAGCCCCGCTTTATCGCGGACCGTATGCTCGGGACCCTCACCCGGTACCTGCGGTTCATGGGGTATGATACAACCAGTGCAAACGTGCTGGACGAGGGCAATGCAAAGGAAGATACCCTCCTGCTCGAACTCGGCCTCCAGGAGCATCGGATCCTGCTCACCCGGGATGCTGAACTTGCCCGACGCGGGAAAGATCGGGTGATCCTTGTCCAGTCCGAAGACGTGATGGAACAGGTACAGCAACTTATCGAACTCGGGTTGATCAATCGGCGAGTGACGATGAGCCGGTGTTCGCTCTGCAATACTGAGGTACGGGAAGCATTCCAATGCGAGATCTCAGGTGCTGATTATGCGCCAAAGGACTGGCGGGGGTTATCGTTTTTCTGGTGCGAATGTTGCGGGAAACTGTACTGGAACGGGTCGCATGGCCGGATGCTAGAGGAGAGGATTGGGAGAGGGAAGTGAGGGGGGATTTCGAGGAGAATCTCACAGTCCAGTTCATAGCATGAAAATCATCATCAAACTGACAGGCAAAAATGGGACTCGTGATAATGATTTTTCTAAATTTAACCCAAGAGGGTAATAGGTAAAAAAGAAAGGTAAATTGTGGATCTGAGTATTATCCTTCAAATGATTATTCTGTTAATGTCATTAATTCTTGTTCCAATATACCCATTTTTAGGAATTTCCGTGGTAATGTGGTTTTTAATTCAGATCATACCTCAATGGATTATCCATTTCAGTTTTAACTTTGCTAGTATTGTCTCACTTACGAGTGAACTTTTTACACTTGTCACATTCGCCCTTCTGATTTGTTTTTTACCGCTAGCATTTGAATCATCAGAATTATTTTCAAAATTGGGTGTTTATCATCAATTGAGTAATTTTGATTCCCCGTTTGGGGAGACATTATCAAAAAAATTTCTTAAAGTCTACCTTCTAAATTTAAAATTGTCATTGCTCACCTTCCTTATAATTTTCTTCTTTATAATTACGATTATTCAATTCAAGGAGATATTTGCACCAACTGATTTTTTTTGCTCTGTAGAAAACCTTGCTCCAAACAAATTGTATGAACCTGTCAAGGTTCGCGAGAATGCTCTTACATGAGATTTCCTTCATCTGGATCTGATATATACGGGATTTCAGGTCAGCCCCG
>JBAZRZ010000073.1:0-8505 GCA_041662685.1 Methanoregula sp. | reverse complement strand
ATATGCTGGGAAAGTAGCGGGTTTTGAACAGCTCCGGGAGGCAGACGATATTTGCGCCTGCTTTTGCTGCCTGCTCTACTTTATCCTGTGCTTTTTTCAGCATCGCATCCGGATCATTTCCGACTTCCATCTGGATAAGTCCAATTATCATAGTTCCCTGCTGCATATGGTTCGTGCTATACGGTTTTTTTTACTGGGATATCATGCTATCCGAATATTACAGGTTTACTGGTACTCATCGTGGGGCATGCCGATGGTTTGCCCCTTCGTGTTCAAACGAAGAAAATTACTTGTTATAGTAAAATATGTATTCCCAAAAATTAAAGATACTTTTTAAAATGTAAAGGATAGTTTACTTTTTCTATTCTTTCGTGGAGTTGCATGAGTATGATTAAACGAACCTGTTCTCCATCAGTTCATCCGTTTTCTGATGGGCGTGAAAAAGAGGATCCGGGTATCGGTCATAATCTTGGGGACGGAAGAATCCGTTTTGCCCTTACCGCCGCTGCCTGCCTGTTTGCACTGGTGATTGTATTAAAAATATCCTTAATGTTCCCGAAAGCAGGTTTTTGCCGGATATTCTCATTTATATCGGGGTTTATACCGGCTTTTCCCTGATGTATCCTGTGGCAATACATGAGCGCCATTCTCCGAAGATCAACAATACGGCACTCTGGAGTGCACTGATTGTTGTCCTGACCTTTGCAATCATTGTCTTCTATGCACTGTAAAACAGCAGGTATACCAGGATCGAATCCAGACCGTATCGCCACAGGTTGCATTTATGAAAACGTTGCAACATCCGTTTACCGTTACGCTTCATAATTTCCGAAAAGACGAGGCACAGGCAGGATGAAGAACCGAATCAAGGTCTATAGAGCATTACACGATCTCACGCAGGAAGCCCTGGCTGACAAACTGGCGGTGACCCGGCAGACTATCCTTGCCATTGAGAAAGGGAAATACGATCCTTCCTTAGAACTTGCGTTCCGCATATCGGAATTTTTTGGTGTTCCCATTGAAAAAATATTTATCCGTGGGGGTCTGCGCGAGGACTCGCCACAGTTTGAGGATTAAAATAACACGGGAAAAAATCTCATTTTTCAGGGGGCCGATCCTCGTATTGTATATGCCCGTTTCTTCTGGCGGCTATGTTTCCAACTCCCTGATACAGCATTTTGGTGCAATAAAATATTTTTTTTATCAACTGTGGTGCAAACTTTTAGTTTGAGTATCTGATATTGGTGCAAAATATTTAATAATACGCACCACAATTTTATCCTGTAGCACACGTTTTACCGGATGTGTGCACCATACAAGCAGCGGCGTCACCTCTTTTTTGGTGGTGCACAGAAATCTCTTGCTAATGGAACGTTTTCGTTCATTGCAATTGCAACCGCGCGCAATCAAAAAAAGGGATCTGCACCATAAAAATCAGTGGGATGATTCAATGGAACATATCGAAGAAAAGAGCAGGAACAATCTCTTCCTGATGGACAACTCGGCTAACCCGGCACCGCTGGGACTCTGCGCATTTGGCATGACCACCATCTTACTCAGTCTCCACACTGCCGGATTCACCGCACTTGGAAGCCCCATCCTTGCAATGGCAATCTTCTATGGCGGACTTGCACAGGTAATTGTCGGGCTGATGGAGTGGAAAAAGAACAACTCGTTTGGCATGCTCACGTTTGGCCGTTTCGGATTTTTCTGGTTCTCATGTGCCGCGATGATGATGCTTCCCGCACTGAGCCTTGCAAAAGCACCCGGTCCTGTTGATCTCGCAGCGGTCCTTGCTGTCTGGGGGCTTATCATCTTGGGCCTTTTATCTGCACGTTAAAGATGCACAAGTTACTGGCTTTCACCCTCTTTATGGTCCTGCTCCTGGTGATTTTACTTGTTGCAGCGCAAAGTACCGGTAGCGCACTTCATTATCAACCTTGGTGGATTTGCCGGTCTTATTGCCGGTTTACTCGCGCTTTACATGGGGGTTGGGCAGGTTATCAACGAGATTTATGGCAGCCGGGTTCTTCCGGTATAATCTTTACCTTTTAAAAAAAAAAAGAATCGGGGGTCATTACCTCCGATAAAAGCCGGATAAAAAACAAAATTTATTAATAACGGTTGGTTCAATTAGGTTTCATACCACTCGTGAAATTAAAAAACAGTCTATATACGAGTGTAGTGTGAAGAGAATACAGGAACAGGACAACGAATGACGGGCGGGAATATTTTTATCGAGCGGGAGGAGAGTCTTGTTGATCTCTGGCTTTTCATTGTCATTAACACGACAATCCTCGCACTTCTGATCAATATACTGAGTCTCCACAATGGTTCAAATGATGTCGCTCCCCACCTGCTCTATATCCCGGTGGTCATTGCCGCGTACTGGTACCCCAACCGGGGCCCCGTTTTTGCCGTGATCATCTCCTTAGAGTACATGGGAATTGTATACTATTTTACCCAGGGCCAGATGGCGGAGCTGCTTGCTTCGTCCATCAAATGTTATGTCCTCATAGGCGTATCGGTCGTAGTATCGAGTCTCGCAACCCATATGCGAAAGAACGAGGTGAAGTATCGCGGGATCTTCAACAACTCGGAAGCGGGTATTGGTCTTATCAATAGCGAAGATCTCTCCATTGCCGAAGTAAACAAGCGGTTTGCAGACACGCTCGGATATACCCGGGACGAACTTCCCAAATGCTCATTTAATGATCTCTGGCTGGAATCCACGGCAAAAAATATTTTTTTTCAACCAGCTTACACTCCAGGAAAACGTAGAAAACCTTGAAACGCGATTTAAGTCGCGGACTGAAGAGGAGCGGTTGGTGTTGATCTCTGCCGGGAAACTGCCCGACAAACAGTTTGTCTGCACCATCGTAGATATCATTGGCCGCAAGAAAGCTGAAGAGGCACTGCTCATCAAGGATCATGCCATCAGTTCATCGATCAACGCGATTGCAATTCTTGACCTTGATTTCAATATCCAGTATGTGACCAAGTCACTCATGAGGATGATGGAGTATCACCGGGACCTGGAATTGTTAGGGAAACACTCCGGCCAGTTCTTTGGTTCACAACAGGTTTTTGATGAGATCTGTGAGATGCTGCCGGAAAAAGGCAGCTGGTTTGGCGAGGTTACCCTGATAAAATATAACAAGGCGCCCTTTTTTGTGCTGATCTGGGTAAATATGGTGAAAGATGAGACCGGAAAACCGATCTGCATCATGGCATCGTTCATCGATATCACCGATCGCAAACAGATGGAAATTGTAAAAAGGAAAGCGCTCGAACAAATCGAGCAGAACATCGAACAGTTTGCCATCCTCGGCGATCATATCAGGAACCCGCTGGTAGTTATCATGGGTCTTTCCAGCCTGGCGCCCGGAGAGATCACGGACAAGATCATTCTCCAGGCACGGGAGATTGACCGGATCATCACGCAGCTGGATATGGGCTGGATCGAGTCTGAGAAAGTGCGTGATTTCATCAGGCGCTATTACATGGTGGACGCTACAGAGGATGAACCTCTTAAAGAAGAGCGAAAGAGGAAGTACCCGCACCCGTAATTATTCATTTCTTATCCCCCTTTTGTTCAGGTTTGATCAGGTGTGCGGGTTTTTTCCTGCTTCTTTCAACCGCTCATTGAGTTTCTTGATCTGGTCCCGCAGGGCGATCGCCCGTTCGAAGTCGAGACTCTCTGCTGCATCCCGCATCTGTTTTTCGATATCGATGATCACATTGGGGATCTCATTCTTCGGTACGTGTTTTGTATCGGTCAGCTCGACTTCCTTCTCCTTGACCGGCTTGATGATGGTCAGCGGCACGATCCCGTGTTCGGTGTTGTACCGGACCTGCATCTCGCGCCGTCGCCGGGTCTCGGCCATAGCCCGCTTCATGGAGTCGGTCATGTTGTCTCCGTAGAGCACGACTTTGCTGTTGACATTGCGGGCAGCCCTCCCGATAATCTGGATCAGGCTCCGGGCATCGCGGAGGAACCCTTCCTTATCGGCATCGAGGATACCGATGAACCCGACTTCGGGAATGTCGAGGCCTTCCCGTAGCAGGTTGATTCCCACGAGCACATCGAACTTGCCCAGCCGGAGCTGGCGGATGATCTCGGTGCGTTCCAGGGTCTTGATATCCGAGTGGAGATAGCGGGTCTTTATGCCCCGGTCCGCGAGGAACTCGGAGAGTTCTTCTGCAAGTTTTTTGGTGAGGGTTGTGATGAGGGCCCGGTCACCCCGGGCTATGGTTGCCTGCACCTCGCGGATCACATCGTCAGTCTGCCCGGTAATCGGGCGTACTTCGACATTGGGATCGACCAGACCTGTCGGGCGGATGATCTGCTCCACGAGCCGGGTAGAGTGCTTCAGCTCGTAGTCGCCCGGGGTAGCGGAGACAAAGATCGTGCTCGTCATGTACTGTTCGACCTCGTGGAACTGCAGGGGGCGGTTGTCGTACGCGCTCGGCAGCCGGAACCCGTAATCGATCAGGGATTTCTTGCGCGAACGATCGCCGTTATACATGCCATGGAGCTGCGGGATGGTCTGGTGGCTCTCATCGATGATCAGTAAGAAATCGTCAGGGAAATAGTCGAGCAGGCAGTAGGGTTTCTCGCCGGCCGAGCGCCCGTCAAAGTGCCGGGAGTAGTTCTCGATGCCCTTGGTTGATCCCGTCTCTTCGATCATCTCAAGATCATAGTTGGTCCGCTGTTCGAGCCGGTGCGCCTCGATCATGCCTAATGTAGGAAGAACCTCATCGAGCTCTTTCCTGATGGTGACAGCAGCCTTCTTCCGGGCACCTTCGGGAGTGACGAAGTGGCGTGCGGGATAGACATAGAAATATTTCAGCGGTTCTTTGCGGTTGCCGGTGTTCTTGTCCACCTCGCTGATCCGCTCGATCTCGTCTCCAAACATCTCGATCCGGATGATGTCGTTGAAGTACCCGGGGATGATATCGATCGTGTCCCCCTTGACCCGGAAACGGCCGGGCATCAGTTCGAGATCGTTTCGCTCGAAGAGAATGTCGAGCAGTTTACTCATGATCTCGGTGCGGGAAATCTTCTGGCCAACCGATAGTTCGAACCCCATGTTCCGGAAGTTCTCGGGGTTGCCAAGACCGAAGATGCAGGAGACGGATGCGACTACGATCACATCGCGCCGGAACGAGAGCGAAGCGGTGGCCGAGAGCCGCATCATTTCTATCTTGGGGTTGATGGCCGAGTCTTTCTCGATATACTGGTCCTTTGAGGGAATGTACGACTCGGGCTGGTAGTAGTCGTAATAGGAGACGAAGTACTCGACCCGGTTCTTCGGGAAGAAGTCGCAGAACTCGGCATAGAGCTGGGCGGCAAGCGTCTTGTTGTGGGCGAGCACTAGCGTGGGACGGCCGGCGGCCGCGATCACGTTTGCCATCGTGTAGGTTTTGCCGGACCCGGTCACACCCAGCAGTGTCTGGAGCCGCTCTCCCTTTTCCAGACCTTCGGTTAACTCTTTCATGGCTTCCGGCTGGGAGCCTGCCGGTGCGAATGGTGAGACTAGCTCGAACTCAGTCACGGTGCTTAGGATCTCGGATTGTGATATTAAAAGGGATCGGGATGCGGCAGGAAAGTGGTACCTCTCACGCATCACCGGCTCCCCTGCCGTATCATCGGGCAGACATTGCAACCCTCCATCTCGCCAAAACAGAAGAGGAATCGCTCCTTTATAGTCCTCGGGAGCATGTCTTCCGGGATGGGCACAAAACCGAAGGTCTTGTAAAACGAGATAAGAACGATGGTCGAGTGGATACAGATCTGTTCGGAGCCGCATGCATCGATGAGTGCCTGGACTGCGAGCCGTGCATAACCTTTGCCGCGGACGCTCTCACGGGCAAAGACGCAGTCCATCTCAAGTCCGTCCGGGTACCGGGTGCACCGGGCGGTAGCGGCAAGGCTGCCGTTTGCAAAGACGCTGAAGACCCGCTCTTTAAGCATATCATTTTTCTGGCCGCAGTACTCTTCCCACAATTTCTCTGCAAGCGGGAATTCTTCGTGTTTCAACTCGCGTACTTCCGTTCCCGGCCCGGTTTCTGCCATTCTTACCGGAGAATCTTCACTCCATTCCTATTTGAGCGTGACCATTCGTGTAGGGAGGAGGCGAACGAGGACAGGGACCGAAACCCCTGGAATCCGGCACGGTCTTCAAGAGATCCCGCATGTATCCGGTCCTAATCGTACTCCCGGAAACAACCGGATTCTGCCTTTAGATCCACCATCCTGCATTGACAGCAGAGCCCACGGGGGACCGGACCGGGCATCAGTTTTTTTTATCAATCGTTTCAGGCAGGAGAACAACCGACTTTTTCCGGCCCAGGATCCAGGGATGAATGCGAGACATTAATTGGTGAAAAACCACCACTGCTGGTATATGAGATCCGGGCAGTTTATTCACATCCTCGCAATGGTCACCTTCATTGCCTGCTCTGTCCAGCCGGTGCGTGCAGAGGATGAGGCAACAACCTGGTATAACATCGGTGAAGCGTATCTCGAGAGGGGGGAGATTACGAGAATGCGATCGCAGCCTTTGACCAGGCCCCGGCCTCCGACACCACCATGATCAAACTGTCCGATGCCCTGCTGTATACATACCGGGACAAGGGGCACGCACTGTTCCAGCTCAGGTTATACAATGACGCAGTCCAGACCCTTGAACAGGGGCTCTCACTCTATCCCGGGGATTAAATGCTCTGGAATAATAAGGGCTATGCAGACTATAATCTTGGGAACTACCAAGAAGCACTTGCTGCGTATAACAACGCCATCTAGTATGAACCGGATTATACCATTGCCCTGATTAACAAGGGAGACACGCTCTCAAAGATGGAAGACTACCCGGGCGCGATGGCTGCTTATACCCGGGCACTGGCAACAGATCCCGGGAACCGGGATGCAACAACCGGCCTTTCATCTGCGAAAAAGGCCGCTGCATCTGCATCTGTCCTGTCAGCAGCAAATGACAGTCGCGCAGCGCAGTTTTATCATGAAGGGGTGGATTTTGCCCGGCTCGGTCAGTATGCAGAAGCCATCGCATCGTACGACAAGGCGATTGCACTCAACCCAGATTTAACCGGGGCACAACAGGATCGGAAAATTGCACTCGAAAGACAAAATCAGACTCCGCAAACCTCAGCAACTCCCGTGCAACAACAAACTCCCACAACACTCACACCTCCGCTCCCGCAGCAAACTCAGCAACAAACCAGAACCACCCCGCTCATGTATGCACCCATAGGTGCAATCATTCTGATGGCAGGATTCGCAGTGTGGAGCCGGTGTAAGGGTTCAGTCTGAATTTTTTTTTATAATGTTTTCACGATTGGGTTATTTGGTTTTTTACCCTGCGAACAGGATGGCGACCCGGAATTTTCCCGGCCGGTTCTTTTTCGTACAGAAGAAAACCAAAATCCGGAAAATATTTTCAAAAACTTTCCGTAAATTGTTCACCCATAAATTTTCCGGAAAAATTCCCGGGCCGCCACCCGCACCTGCCCGGCCCGGGGTATCCCCCCATAACCCTGCAACCCACTAATAATCATCATTTATCTCTGATCATAACGCCCCAATCGCCAAAATAACCAAAAATTGAGGCGCATAAAACGCATTCTGATGCACCTTATTGCGCTTTGGCGGCACTTTTTTTCCGATCCACTACGTTTCATCCTTTCTTTAATTCTCCGGGAAAATCGACCCAGATCCTGATAACCCCAAAATGGACTTTTCTTGTAAATTCCTCCACTATAAATACCCGAATCCGGGCGTTTTAAGGGGTTTTCCGAGAAATGCACCGTTTGGCAAACCGGGCATTTTGCTGGGTTTTTGAGGGTCCAACCCTCCCATTTCATGATCCCTCATTGCACCAGGCGGAGAAAGAGCAGAGTGATAGTCCGGGGGCGGGATGGCAGGAACCGGTCCGGGAGTAGATGGAATTGGATGACAGAGTGCAGGACCGGGCGGAAATTTTTTATTTTTTTTTCGCGGACCCGGATTTTTTAAAGAAATGCTGCACGATTTTTTTGTAAAAAATATTTCCGGAATCCGGGAAAATAATTTCCCGGTTTTTCCGGGATCGGGCGAAGAGAATTTTGGGGAAAGGCTTTTTCCGGATTTTTAAAAAATCCCGTACGGGCAAACCGGAAAAAACCGGCCCGGACTGCACTTAAAGAAAATACCGGACCGGATTCCTTTATGCCAACCCGGGTGCAATTTCTAGAGCACCAAGGTACCTCATCATGGACTTCTCGATTCTCACCCAGCTCAATGTCCTCGTACAGCTCATGTGCGTCATCATTGTCGCCGCCTATCTCCTGACCCGGAGCCGGATATTCTTAGAGATCCTCGAAGGCCACCCGACATTCATGGATAAACTCATTCTTGTCGTACTCTTTGGCCTCCTCTCCATCTATGGCTCGATCAGCGGCATCGAGTTCATGGGCTCGGTTATCAATGTCCGCGACCTCGGCCCC
>JBAZRZ010000072.1:0-8506 GCA_041662685.1 Methanoregula sp. | reverse complement strand
AACTGATAAACCGACCGGACGATTTATTAATTGTCTCCTTATTCTTTACTAGCATAACATTGTAAGGAGACACCATACCTTAGATCTTTCGGTTGTTTTTCACTCGGTTTTTCTTCGTGAGGAAATCATTTCTACAGAGCAGAAATATTTTAACTGTATATGCTCTTCGCTATAAAGAGGGAAAAACGCAAAATATTAACTGGCTTCAAAAAATTTCCCATCTCCCTTTACCTACTAATTTTAGCTATGATATTCGGGACAATTATCTACTATTTAATCTTGAATTTGTTTGTAAATATTACTGACTTCTTATTATTGTGTGCAGGAAGTCTTTTCGGGATCGTAGGTTCAATTCTTTCAAACGTCTTTAGCGCTGCATTTGATCGTCATATAGATTCACAGATAGAGGATAAGTGTTGGCTAAATAAGGATGGGCGAGTTATGTTAGTTATGGGAATTTCTCTCGCGTTGTTTTTGATATATTTACTAGCGTTATTTGTTCGGGTAGTCTATTTTTAGGATATATGTTTTCAAATTTTACGACAAAATTTGGACTGTGAATATAGAGCATTCTTTTCTGAACAATAATTTTCGAATTAGTTTTAAAAAAAAATTACCTCTGGTAAATTAAGAGTCAGTTATATCCTTAAACTGCAATATTAAAAAAATCACCCAAAAGAGAACCGCAGCGCCTTGAAACAACAAAAGCAAAAGAAGTGCGCCGACCGGGACTCGAACCCGGGTTTAGGCGTTGGCAACGCCTAGTGATAACCACTACACTATCGGCGCAGTGTGCTCTACAATGTGGGAATTCAAACAATTTAAGTATATCGAAGGTGGGGGACCAGGATTTCTTTTTTTCCGGCGAGAGCAGAAAAATTCTGATGATCGCAACGCACCATTGCCCGCATGTATCCTGCGTACGGGTGTTGGATGCAGAACTATTGAACGAATCAACGGGACAATGAGCCGGTATATGGTTGTCGGGTTGTCCTTTTTGGGATTATGGTACAAGAGTCGGGCAACAAATTAATCCTGCTCCATCTCCGAACTGATTACTTCCCGGGTATTAAATTTTAAAGAATATAACGACAGGGTTTTTGAATATAATCACTCTATCTAATACCAGATGATCCCTCTCTTTGTGGATTGCTCCCGGCGGCGTATTATTATCTTCGGAGGGGGAGATGTGGCAGCACGAAAAACTGCTTATTTTGCCGGTGTAGCAGAAGTGACCGTGATAAGCCGGTCATTCCAGCAGAAAATTCTGGATCTTCCGGTTGTTCGTAAGGAATGTGATGTCAGCGCCGAATCGGATGAAGGGCTCGAATCCCTGCTAAAAGGAGCGTTTCTTGTCATTGCCGCGCTCTCCGATACCTCCCAGAACAACCGGATTGGCCGGCTTTGTAAAAAAGAAATTTTGTTCAATAATGCTGAAGGTGAAGCGGGGGATGTAATGTTGCCCTCGGTAATGGGGGGTAACAATTACACCCTTGCCATCAGCACTCATGGCAGCAGTCCTGCAATATCCCGGTTTATCCGGGAGCACCTTGAACAGGCATACCCGGCAATGGACGAAATGATCTCCCTGCAAAAGCGCCTGCGGGCAGAATTAAAACGGGCTGAACCGGATCAAGCGAAGCGGGATACGATCCTCTGGCAGGTGCTCGAAGATCAGGCAGTCTGGACTGCCTTGTCAGCCGGAACAACAGAAGCCTGGGATCTGGTAAGAGCGAGGTACCTGCATGACGGAATATGAAGGTATCCCGGTTGCAATCGCCGGCATCAGTCATCATACAGCAAATATCACCGTACTCGAAGCCTTCCGTTTTGCCGGTAAAGCTGAATTTCTTGAATGTGCTGCTGCACAATTCAGGGGCGTGCTCCTGCTCCAGACCTGTAACCGGGTTGAAGTGATTGTGGAAGGTACTGCAGACGAACTCCGGGAGTTCCTTACCGAGCTGGGACGAAATAATTTCTTTATCCTCGAAGGCAAAGAAGCGTTGCGCCACCTTTTTGCGCTTGCCTCGGGTATCGACTCGATGATTATCGGTGAAAACCAGATCATCGGCCAGTTGAAAAAAGCGATCTCGGATGCACAGGAAGCAGGGACCTCGAGCAGCCTGCTTGAAACCTGCATCAACAAATCTGTGCATGTCGGTGTCGAAGTCCGAAAACGCACCCTGATCAACCGGGGTGCTACATCGGTAGGTTCGGCAGCAGTGCTTCTTGCCGAAGCAGAGATTGGCAGCCTTGTGGGAAAACACATCCTTGTCATTGGTAGTGGCGAGATGGGTCTCCTTGTCGCCCAGGCGCTTGCGGCAAAGCACCTGACCGCGATGTACGTAGCAAACCGGACATATGGCCGGGCGGTCATCCTTGCTAACAAGATTGGCGGTAAAGCGGTCAAACTCACTGAACTCTACCATTATATCACGCTTTCCGATGTGGTGATCTCCTGCACATCCGCACCGCACCCGATTATTCACCGGAAAGATCTTGCCCCTGCCATGAAGGACCGGTGCTGGCCGGTGGAAGGTCACCCCCGCCCGCTGATCCTGATCGATATCGCCCAGCCACGGGATGTTGAGGAAGGTGCAGAGACTATCGATGGGGTTCATCTCTTTACCATCGATAATCTCCGCAGTATCAACGAACAGACAATGAGCACAAGGAAAGCAGAAGCAGATCGGGCTCATCATTTTGTTGAAGCGGAACTTGAAATCTTCCTGCGGCACCAGAACCGGCGATCTGCTGACAATGCCCTGGCCTCCCTTCACACGTGGGCAGAGTCGGTGCGCATACGGGAGCGTGACCGGGCGCTGGCCCGCCTTGTTCCTGCTGATAAGAAAACCGCAGATATCGTTGATGACTTAAGCCGTGTGCTGGCAAAAAAACTGCTCACTGACCTTACCTTTTCTATCCGGGCCAGTGCTGAAGAAGGAGATCTTGAATCCGTGGATGGCCTTGTAAAAGCGATCACGAAAGGTGACCGGATCGGAAGCAGGATGATCTCTCCAGAAGAAAAGTAGGGTCTTTTATTATTTTAAGCCGGTAAACCGGTTTTTTGGTTTTGCTTCCAACACTTTATGGGAGCACTCGAACCTCCATTGAAGTTTTACAATATTTCCTGTTTGTCCTTGATGAACTGATGATCTTTTCTCATTAGGGCTTAATCGGGCAGGATATTTTCCCGGCAATCGTTTTTTGACGATTGTTCTAAAAAAGAAATATCTGTTTGTCGTTCAATAGTATTCTTAAAAAAACGCAACCGAACATCAGCACAATAAAGTCACACTTCGTACTGATCCAGGCTGATGAAGAGATTTATCGTTAATATCTTTGGAGGAATGTGGCTGATTTCATGGTAAACGGTCCATGAGGGCACCAGCCTCCGATCAATGTAATTATATCAATATTTGAGCAACTCTTCGAAGATCGCAGAATAGCCAACAAAAAAATTTTCCTAACCTTCTGCTGCTCATATGATGACTTGTTTTACCTGCGGTAGTGCATGTATCTGTTCGATGACGCCCATGGGCAGGGGTTCTTCTACGATAATGACCAGTTTTGGTTCTTCGGAAAATTGCGGATCGGTAACAAAGATCTGCCGGATGGAGAGAAGGTGATCGGAAAGGATCCTGACAGCAGCTCCGACAATCCCGCGCTCATTGGCGTTCTTGGGAAGAACGGTAATTATGGTGAACCCGAGTGATTCACCGACCCGGCTCAGATCCGGAGTTGCCCGCATATTTAAAAAAATATCCTTAAGGAGCGGGCGCTCAAGAATGCGTCGCGCAGTGGAATCTACAACGCGCCGATCGGATCCAATCGCTTTTGCGACCGCAGTTGCCGGCATCTCAATACCATTGCAGCTGATTCGCCCACCCTCTGTCACCCCGAAACCGTTTTCAAGCAGGAACCGCACCACACGACTCTGTGAAGGCGAATCGGCAAATTCATTGATAATATCTGACCACATACACAGCACTAGGAAGAACGCATATAAATAGACATCTATGTAGATTCCAGCCCATCATGGTACAGGAAAATGTACAGGAAAAAAGGTCTGCGCCAGATATCAGTCCGCGTAGCGAAAAAAACCGGAGATCCTGATTTGCATAGTCTCCGATGAACAAGTCCGGTAACCTGGCACCTCTGGAACATAACATTCTTTTAGATGGACAACCTTTTTATTATGACACAAAAGCGAGGGTAGCCAAGCCAGGTCAAAGGCGCTAGGTTGAGGGCCTAGTCTCGTAGGAGTTCTTGGGTTCGAATCCCATCCCTCGCATGTTGTTTTGAGATTTTTTTGTGGTTAACTTTGTTTTTCTTTTTACACTGGCAGTGAAATGTTAACAACAATCATCATTTTTCCCGGACAGATGTTCTCTATGAAAAAAACCGGGATCTTTTCAATTGTCATTCTCATTATCGTTGCCCTGATATTCTCGGGATGCACTTCAATATCTTCATTACCCATGCAATCACCCACTCCGGCCACAACAGATCCGGAGTTTGATCATTTTCTGCTTTCACCAGCAGATCTGCCCCAGGGACTGGTACGGGCGGGTTATGGACCGATGCCAGCATCGGATGTCACAGAACCTATGAACAGATTTTGAGTGCAGGGTGCACACCGTGCCCTGTATACATTCCACTTACGGACAAATCGAAGGTGATTGAGCAGGATATCCTGGCATTTAATGGGGTAAATGCCTCAGCAATGTTGGATGAACACAATAATTCCTTCAATGCGAAAAAGAGCAATGCTTATACTCTCCTGTACCTTCCCGATCCGGATATAGGGGAGAAAAGTTTTGCCGTGAAAGTTACGATCATTAGTCCTACAGGTGCTGAAATAAACAATTATGTAATCGGGTTTGTTAAATCCGGCATTTACGCAGCATTCTCCATGCAGGGAACACCTGATACATACCAGGCTTTTTTACAGGTAGCAGAGCAGGCAGCAGATAAGATATCGAAATAAAAAAAATCGATATGATCCCCTTTTTAAAAAATCACAAGGGTGGGAATTATTCACTCATTTTATCAGGGCGCACGAAAAAACCTGCACGTCAATCAGAATGGATTATTAAAAACGTATAATGTTCAAAAAAAAAAATTATCGTTCAATGAGCTGTATGTGCTCATCGGTTTTTTTCGCCAGATCCCCTTGTCCCTGCAACCGGGCAACATCTGACATTGCCTCGAGCACATGCACAGATTCTTCTAAAAATGAGAGAATATCTGCGGGAAATAATTCTATTCCGTACTCGCCCTGAAGAAAAACTGCGATCTGCCGGTGATCGAGCCCATTCTCACGGAGTTCAATAGTTTTTTTCGAAAATTTTTTCTCCGGGCAGCCGCAGAGGGGGGAATCCTTACAGTTACAACGAAGGAAATCGTTGAAAAAAGCGAGGATCTGATCTCTTACGCCAAAATCAAGGGAATCATAATCCAGGCGCGAACAGAGTGCTTCGAGCATGGTGCCGGAAAATGCAAGCTCAGGAAGGCGATAGCCGGTGAGCCGCTCAATTTTTTTTGCATTTCGGAACCGTGCCCGGTCAGCGATCAATCCTCGTCTCCCGTAGACTCATCGAAGTTCTTTAACGAAGTCATTGCTTCGCCCATCCGCTCGCATTCGATCAACCATTCATCAAAGAGGGTGGTCTGTTCGACATCGTCTTTGACAAATTTGCTGCAGCAGGTTGCCCCATCAATGACAGCAGCACCGATATTTGCTACCGTGTCGAGCGCCTTTTCCATGTCCTTTTCTATATCAGCCCTGCCTGTTTTGACGAGCGCCTTGATGTCTTTCTCAAAACCCCCGGCAAGATAGAGCCGGCAGGAAGCAAAGAGGGCCAGTTTGGGAAGCTGAAGGATCTCAACGAGTTCGCCAAGTTCGCCTTCCGGGGCAGGTGACATCACGATTGCTTCGACTTGTGAGAGTTTGTCAACTGCCTCTTCAAAGGTATACCGCTTGTTCTGGTAGAGCTTGATGATCTTCAGGACAGAAACGGTAATGTCGACAGAGAACCCGTCAAGTATCCGAAATCCTTCGGGAAGTTCCTCGCTTTTGGGGTCCGCTTCAAAACTTGATTCCTTGAGGGATTTTAACCAGTTGTCCCAGCGTTCCGGGTTGTAAAAAATATAAAACAACTTCAGCGGTTCAGCCTCAATTTTCTTGCTCGCCTTTTTCGCCATTTCATTACACTATTCACTCTCCTGATTAAAGGATTTCGTTGTCAGCACGATTACCCGGTGCGTTCCTGGCAGGTTCCCTGTCTGCATTGGGAAAAAGAAAGTTCAATTTAAAAAAAGTCCGGGTAATTACCGCCAATGGTTATCACCCTTGAATATCCATAGTTCATAAGAATATGAAAACCGGCGAAGAAGACGGCAGTTATAAGCGGCTGGTGATGGTACGATACGGTGAGCTGTTTTTGAAAAGTGAACCGGTGAAACACCATTTTATTGGGCTGCTCTTACGAAACATCGGAAAAGCACTCACCGCATCAGGCGTACACAGCCATTACGAAACACCCCGGGGCCGCATCCTGATCTATGGTGAGGTGCCCGAAAAGATCGCTGATATCGTTTCGCGTATCTTTGGTCTTGTCGATGTAAGCATCTGCACAAAGACCGGTGGTGATATTGATGCTCTCTGTACAGCTGCGTCCACGCTTGCAAAATCATACATGTCAGCGGGCATGAGTTTTGCCGTCCGGGCAAAACGCCAGCAGAAGACCGGGCTCGACAGCCAGGTACTGGGTGCGCGGATCGGTTCTGCAATTTATGAACAGATCCCCGGTCTTCGCGTTGACCTTGATCATCCGGACTATGAGATTTTTGTCGAAGTCCGGGATTTTGGAGGCTTGGTGTATGATTCCCGGATCACGGCACCCGGAGGGTTACCCTGGGGAACGCAGGGGCGGGCGCTGGTTCTGCTCTCATCAGGCATTGACTCGCCGGTGGCTTCGTGGCTTGCCATGAAACGCGGGTGCGAGATCACCCACCTGCATCTTGATGGCGGGCGCTGGGCAGGAGGCGATGTGAAGACAGCAGCCATCGAGAACCACCGGCGACTATCGCGCTGGTGTGCCGGCAATCCGCTCACGATGGTAATCGCAAACAGCGAGCCCCTGTACGACCGGATGCAGGAGCTCCGTATCCCGCCGAGATACCGGTGCGTGATCTGCAAGCGGTTCATGCTGCAGGTTGCATCCCGCCTTATGCAGCACGAAGGGGCACTCGCAATTATCACCGGTGAAAATCTGGGGCAGGTTGCATCCCAGACGCTGGCCAACCTTTCTGTTATTTCGGAAGGAATGACTGCACCCGTGCTTCGCCCTCTCATCACGTTCGATAAGGAAGAGATCATTACCCTTGCCCGCCGTATCGGTACGTTTGACACACATCCGGGGGATCTTGCGTGCAGGGCACTGCCCCGGATGCCGGCAACTGCTGCTGTACTGGAAGCCATACTGGAGTGCGAACGAAAAATGGATCTCACTTCTATTGTTGAATGTGCGTGTAAGGAACTGGAGTATGTTACTGCATTGAACAGCGAGATTATTTCAGGGACTTAAAGATCTCTGCCAGCCCCAATCAAGATTATAAAAAAAAAATCTCATCATACGTAAATATAATGGGCCATTATCATTTTTTATGGCACACATCCTGTGTTAGAGTGAAATCATTCAGAATTCCATTAGACGAAGGATTACCGCAGACGGATATTTTTTCCATTCGGTGTGCACAGGATTACGGACTCAATCGGGGATTGGGGAATTCATATAACGGTCAGAGAAATTTTTCTATATTCTTAATAACTGTTTTTAGTGCTTTGACCCGGGCATACCATTTCTCATCTGACTCGATAACACCCCAGGGGGCATATGGCGTATTGGTTCGTGCCAGCATCTCTTCAACAGCGGTATCG
Organism: Methanoregula sp.; assembly: GCA_041662685.1. Taxonomy (GTDB): domain Archaea; phylum Halobacteriota; class Methanomicrobia; order Methanomicrobiales; family Methanospirillaceae; genus Methanoregula. The sequence goes on along the minus strand of JBAZRZ010000072.1, from coordinate 561 downwards.
TACTGTTCCCATTTCTCCCGGTTTCTCCAGTCATCTTGCGTGATCTTATATTGTTTGAGTGGATCTTCTTCCCGCTGCTTGAATCGTTTGAGTTGTTCGTCCTTGTCGATCTCGAGCCAGAATTTTACTATGCCCCCGCCGCTGCTTTCCACATAATCCTACTCCATCTCGTTTATCTCCAGGTATGCCCGCTGCCATTCGTTATCAGAACATAATCCTTCCACCCGCTCGACCAACACTCTCCCGTACCAGCTGCGGTCATAAATTGCGATGTGGCCGGCAAGAGGAAAATATTTTACGAACCTCCGCAGGTAGTGGTATTGTTTTTCATTATCGTTCGGTGCCGCTATGGGAATTACATCATATCCCAAAGGATTCATGAAGCGGGAAATTTTCGTGATATTGCCCCCCTTCCCGGTGGCATCCCAGCCTTCATAGACAATAATGAACGGAATCTTTCGTTTGAAGAGGAGGTAATGAAGTTCTGCTCTGTAGAAATGATTTCCTCACGAAGAAAAACCGAGTGAAAAACAACCGAAAGATCTAAGGTATGGTGTCTCC
>JBAZRZ010000071.1:0-8629 GCA_041662685.1 Methanoregula sp. | reverse complement strand
GGGCTGACTTGAAATCCCGTATATATCAGATCCAGATGAAGGAAATCTCATGTAAGAGCATTCTCGCGAACCTTGACAGGTTCATACAATTTGTTTGGAGCAAGGTTTTCTACAGAGCAGAAAAATTCAAAATATACCTCACCGGTTATGAGGGCAATCCCCTCTCTCCCCCAGTGGGGGAGGCAGTCCAAGAGGAGCATCCCCTTGACCCCCCCCCCTTTTGTATTCTTCCTTTTTCCCGTGATTGTTCACTAATATTCCGGAGCCCTTTCGCTACATGCGGGATGCCCACAAAGGCGGATCATGACCGTTGAAAAAATCAGCCGGATAAAACTCATTACCCCGCCGTGCCTAAAGAGAGGCCCTGATACGGGGAGCCCTCGCTCGTATCATTCATTTTATTGTTTTTCCGGGTTCGGATGTGAAACTGATCGGTTTGTACCAGTTTTTCCAGAGCTCGAATAATTTCCAGACCCGGCAACTCAGTAACCTGTACGGTCAGCCTGCACCAGAAAATAAAAAAAGTTGAGTGATTACCGGTCGGAGAACGTCTCGACCACACGGACGTTGTCGCCACGGACCGTGATCGGGATCGGGACCACGCTCTCATAGAGCTCGACCGTGATCTCTTCCTTTGCGGCATCCACCCGCTTGACAACTGCCTTCTCGCCCTTGAACGGTCCGGCAATCAGTTCAACAATCATGCCTTCATCGATACCGGCAACAACGGGTTTGGGGATCAGGAAGTGACCTACTTCGGCAAGGCTGGTCTCGCCTTTGATAACCGTGCGCGCGTGGGCAATGAGCTCCACGAGCTGCTCGATACGGTTCATCTTCTCCGGAGTTTCTACAAGCACATACCCTTGCAGTTCATTGGGCACGATGATCGAAGTTACCTTGACATCGGTCGCCTTGGTTTCGATAGCTTTTAAGATATTATCCGCTACCGTCCGCTCCTGCTTGGACGTGGTCTTTATCGCAAAGATCCGGTTGCCAAAGACTTCCGGGGCGGCGGGAACCAGTGGGGCTGCGGGGGGAGCCTGAGAAGTCATGGCCATCAGGATCATAATCCCAGCAGTTTCTTGTGTTCGAAGAATACGTAGATGACAAAACCGATCAGACCGATGAGGAGCACACCTGCAGCAGCGACCGTTGCAATCTTTCCAAATTCTTCCCGTGTGGGGGTGCGTGCGAGTTTTAAGACCCGGAGGTACTTGCGGAATAATTCCTCATGTAACACGCTTGTTTTGAAATCAGGTTTTGAAATTTCCATATTGGCTCACTTGAGAAAATCGATCTCAAACTGTTTCTGTACTTTGGGGGTAATTTTCTCGCTCCGACCATATATTTGTGACGACCGTACGCCCGTGACCACAAGCAGGGTCCGCATCTTGTTCTGCATGGCGGGGTCGATCTGGGCACCCCAGATGATCCGTGCGTTCGGGTCCACGCGGCTGTAGACTTCCTGCACCACACCTTCGGCTTCTTCCATGGTCATGTCCGGACCGCCCACCACATTGACGAGCGCAGCAGTAGCTCCGGAAATATCCACATCGAGAAGCGGGGAACGGATCGCTTTCTTCACCGAATCTACTGCCTTGTCTTCGCTGTCACTCTCACCCATACCGATCATGGCAACACCGCCGCGTTCCATGACCGTGCGCACATCGGCAAAGTCAAGATTGACGAGACCGGGCATGGTAATGAGTTCAGTGATGCCCTTGACCGCACGCATCAGGACTTCATCGGCAATCTTGAACGCTGCAGAGAGGGGGAGTTTGGGCACGACTTCGAGCAGCCGGTCATTGGGCACAACAATGACCGTGTCCGCTACATCCCGCAGCCGCTCAAGACCCGCCTCTGCGTTCTCCATGCGGATGGCACCTTCCGCAGCGAACGGCAGGGTCACGACTGCGATCGTGAGCGCTCCTTCCTCACGGGCAGCCTTTGCCACCACAGGAGCAACGCCGGTACCGGTACCGCCACCGAGACCTACGGTGATAAAGACCATGTCACAGCCGGAGACTATCGCCCGGATCTCCTGCTCGTTTTCAAGGGCCGCTTCCTCACCGATCTGGGGGATGGAGCCGGCGCCAAGACCACGGGTCCGCTGCCTGCCGACAAGGATGCGCTGGTCGGCATGGGTGCGGATCAGGTGCTGGGCATCGGTGTTGATAGCGATAAGTTTCGCACCGTGAATGCCCTCTTCCATCATGCGGGAGATCGTATTCGATCCACCGCCACCGCAACCAATCACAGCGATCTCGGTCTTCATCTCGGCCAGAATCTGGTCGAGGTCTTCATTATTTTGCGAGGGAGTGACGGTTTCGTCCCTCGCTTTGGTTAGTGCCTCTTCTACAATGGACCTCATGAAAACTTCTCCAACCCCAGGATGTGGATGTCAGTCTCACTGCACACAGACACCATTTTGGGTGTTATCACCTGACCGTTGATCTCTATTGACTGGCCTTCTGCCAGTTTTTTGTAGGCAGGTCCGGGCGGTACCCCCATTTCGCGCGCTTTTTGGGGGTCGAACCGTACCTTAGTAATGATCAGGTGATCGCTCTCTGTTGCAGTGATCTCTTTATTACGTATGATTTTTACGCACAATGTATTTAAATCATTTATTAATTGTGACGAATGTTCGTCATACGTGATAAATTCGGGAAGCAGGCGGTTATCACGCGTGGAAAGGTGAACGACGGGCAATCCATCGAGATCTTTTATCAGCCCCGGCTCGTCCGATTTGGCAGTTTCGGCAATTAGCACAGGATTTGCCCGGATCAGGCTGAGTGGTCCTGACCCTTGGAGTGCATGGATATAGCACCGGGCACCCGGGGACACCTGCTCTGCCATCGCCCGCACAGCCTGGTACGTGTCCCACGAGAGATGGCCCAGTGCAGAGATCTCGCTTTCCGAGAGCCGGGGCAGGGAAATCTGGTCCAGCATCGCTGAAAGACGATTGAATACTTCACGGTCCAGCGCCTTGCGATCGATATAGGCAGCAACCGCCCCACTCTCTTCAAGCATCCTGCGGATCATTGCGTCGTCAAGCCCGGCAATCTCCCGGCTGTGGGCAATATGCCCGAATGCTCCGCGGGAGGAAAGCGCAATTTCTGTCTGGCGGACTGCATAATGCGTTCCTCCAAATCCGATCATCGGTACAGCGTTTAACAGGACTGCATCCAGTACTGCTTCCGCCACGGCCCTGCCGGCAACAGGATCTGCCCATTCCTTCTCGGTGCTCCCGATCTCGACAAAGAATGAGGGATGGTGCAGACCTGTGGGACCGTGATGCGTCACTTCATAGGAGACGCGGTAACCTTCCGGGCAATGCTTTGCGAGCGCACGCAGCGTTGCCTGCATCATTGCAGGAGCGGCCCTCGTGAGCGTCCGGTCAGAACCCCCGAGTGCTGCAACGCCAAAGTTTCCGGTGACGTGCACTGTAAGGACCGGGACCGGGTTGACACTCGAATGCCGCGAGAGACAGATCACCAGATCCGCATCAATGCGCTGGTCCAGGCCCTCCACATGGATCAACCGTTCCTCTACCTCAAAAAATGTGTACGTCCGCCCCTGCTCCTGCCACCGCTCATCCGGAGCACTGTTGAGCAACTGTTCGATATGGTGCCGGATGTTCACTCCCGCCTTGTCCTGCCGGGAGTTAACGAGCGCGACTTTCATTATTCATGAGTATTCGCGGTACCTGACGTTATACATGTCCACTGTATCCAGCCGGTTCTGGATTTAAGATAACTCCCGAACCGGTTCATGGATCATTAAAGCCACAGAAAGGGATGCGGGGGACGGTGTGGCAGGGCAATACCTCACTCCACCCCACCATTCCGGTTGATCACAATCAGCCGGCGCTCACTCATCTCCTCGATCGCATACAAAAAGGTGGAATTCCTCAGGCACTACTATGAGAGCCGGGTCAAAGTTACTGGCACCCGGAGCATGATATCGTTGATACCGCTCTCCTTGCGGTCATCGACGCAGATGTAATACTTGCTCTGGGTTTTTATCGTGAAGGTCTTCTCCTGGGGTACGGTGATATCATTGAACTGGGCAACCGGCACAAGGTCCGGGTATGACCAGGTCTTTTTGACCGAATCCCACTCGGGCTTGGTCTGACCAAGTATCAGTCTGTCATTTTCATCGACAACGACGACATTGACATTCACTGACGCAGTATTCGGGGATGCCGCCGTGAGTTTGTATTTCTGGTCGGGGTAGAGGTAGGTAACACCCATCTCCTTCTGGATATCAAGGCAGGCGACATCGTTGAAATGGACATTTACCATCGTATCAATATTCGTAGTCTTTGCTGCGGCCGTTGCAGCCGATGTGGTCATTGGGTTCTGTAGTGAACCCGTAACAGCGGTCGTAACAGAGGGTGCCGGGGTGCACCGGGGGTCTGGGGTGTAGTGCAGCCGGCAGCACACACCAGCACAATTACCAGTACGGCAAAGAGGCCGAGATATCCGTTTATTTTCATAGTTTTCAATGTAAAATTGGCACTTATATTCATTCCGATTTTAATCAGGCGCAGTTGTCCTTGAATACGTCACCCGATGAGCGGTCATGCACTTTTTTCACAATCCCTTTCCATGAGAGGTGCTGCCCGAACCGGGTGGACATACAACCCGCAGATATCGCAGATCCACGCAGCCGGCATGCCGGGGCGGGAGAAAAACTACTTTGTGCATTGAAGCCAACATTCTTTCACGCGCGCTAATCGTAGCGTCCGATAACAATACACGAGGGGTTTTGTGAAGGAAGTCGCTGCAAACTTCAATGCCAAAGTTATAGAATCCGCGGTGCAGGAACAGTGGCGCACCAACGATACATACGCAACCGTAAAACAGCACCGTAGTGGTGGAAAACCGTTCTTCTTTGTCGACGGCCCACCCTATACTACGGGCACCATCCATCTCGGCACCGCGTGGAACAAGATCCTGAAAGACTCGATCCTGCGCTACCACCGCATGAACGGCCGCCATGTGATCGACCGGGCAGGCTACGATATGCACGGCCTGCCAATCGAAGTGAAAGTCGAACAGGCGCTCGGTTTTAAGTCCAAAAAGGATATCGAAAAGTACGGCATCCGGAAGTTCATCGAGCAGTGCCGGGAGTTTGCGATAAAGAACAAACTCTTAATGGATGACCAGTTCATCAATCTCGGCGTCTGGATGGACTTCCCCGGTGCATACAAGACCGTCATGCCCGAATACATCGAAGCGGCATGGTGGACACTCGCCAAGGCAGAAGAGAAGGGCATGCTCGAACGCGGGTACCGGGTTGTCAATTGGTGTCCCCGGTGCGAGACGGCGATTGCCGATGCTGAAGTGGAATACGCAGATGAGAACGACCCCTCGGTTTTCGTCAAGTTCCCCTTAAAAGGCAGGACCAATGAGTATCTCGTCATCTGGACGACAACGCCGTGGACCCTGCCGGCGAACGTTGCCGTTGCGATTGCAAAGGATTTCGTGTATGCAAAAGTGCTTGCCAAGAAAGACGAGACAGAGACGCTCCTCTGGATGGCCGAGCCGCTTGTAAAGACAGTACTCAAGAAGGGCCGCTGCAAGGACTATTCCATTATCGATACAAAGAAGGGTGCCGAACTCGTAGGCTGGGAATACGAATCCCCGCTCGCTTCCTGCGTGCCGCTCCAGCGCGAGATCGCCCACAAAGTCCTTGCAGCAGATTTTGTTGCACTCGAAAACACCGGTATGGTGCACATCGCGCCCGGGCATGGCTGGGACGACTTCGTTCTCGGGACAAAGGAAGGGTTAGCCATTGTCTGCCCGGTGGATGGTGCCGGGAAGTTCAAGGAAGAAGCCGGGATCTTTGCCGGCCAGTTTGTCCGGGACTCCAACGAGAACGTGCTGGTGGCGCTTGGCGATCACCTGTTTGCAAAGGAGGTAATCACCCACCGCTATGGCCACTGCTGGCGCTGCAAGACCCCTATCATCTTCCGGGCCACCTCGCAGTGGTTCTTAAAGATCTCCGAGATGCGGGAGCTGATGCTCAAGGATGTAGAGAAGGTCACGTGGTATCCCGAATGGGCGGGAAGCGCACGATTTTACGACTGGATCAAAGATGCCCGCGACTGGTGCATCTCGCGCCAGCGCTACTGGGGCATTCCGATACCGGTTTGGGTCTGCCCGAAATGTAATGCGTACCGCGTCGTCGGTACCATAGCAGAACTCGAAAAGCTCAGCGGGAGACCGCTTGCGGATCCACACCGTCCCTATGTGGATGATGTCACGATTCCCTGTACCTGCGGCGGCACGATGAAACGGGTCGAGGATATCTTCGATGTCTGGTTCGATTCAGCGGTTGCATCGTGGGCTACGATTGGGTTCCCGGGTAAAACGCAGGACTTTGAGAACCTCTGGCCGGCGGATTTCATCACGGAAGGACAGGACCAGACACGAGGCTGGTTCTACTCCCAGCTCGGAGCCAGTACCATCGCGTTTGGCAAGGCCCCCTACAAGAGTGTGTGCATGCACGGGTTTGCGCTCGATGCCGAAGGAAAGAAGATGTCAAAGAGCCTCGGCAATGTTGTCACACCCGAAGAAGTGATTGCAAAAGTGGGTGTCGATGTGCTCCGGCTCTACATTCTCTCCTCCTCTGCCCCGTGGGACGATCTGAAGTTCAACTGGGAAGGTGTTGGCACGGTCAATCGTACGGCCAACATCCTCTGGAACGTGTACCGCTTCCCGGTACCGTATATGATCCTCGACAAGTTTGAGCCGGCAAATAAGGCCGGGGTCTGGGACGATGCGTTCATCCGCTCACACCTCCGGCAGATGCCCGATGAGGACCGGTTCATCATCTCCCGGATTAACTCGGTTGCTGTCACAGTCGATGCTGCAATCAAGGAATGCCAGCTCCACCGGGCCACCCGGGAACTGATCAACTTCATCTTGGAAGATCTCTCGCGCTGGTATGTCCAGCTCGTCCGCGAACGGATGTGGCTTGAAGGCGAATCCGAGAGCAAGCACTTTGCTTACGAGACGATCTATTACGTGATCCGCAGGCTCATCGGGCTGCTCGCGCCGGTCTGCCCGCATATAATCGAGGAAATATACCAGAACCTGCGCCTGCCAAACGATCCGGCAAGCATACACCTGCTCGACTGGAACAAGGGCGAACCTGCGCTCGTGAATGCAGAACTCGAACAGGCAGTCGGGATCGTCCGTTCATTCGACGAGGCGTGCGCCAATGCCCGCCAGGCCGGTAAGCGCAAACTCCGCTGGCCGGTTGCAGAAGTGGTCGTGGTGACGGACTCCGAGCCGGTCCGGGATGCGATCGGACAGCGTCTCAACGCAGTCTGCAAGGACCGGGCAAATGCAAAAACCGTCAGTGTCGTGATGGGCCGGTGGGAACGGATCGGGTGGAAAGCCGAACCAATCATGAAGGCACTCGGGAAAGGCTTTGGCAAGAACTCCTTTGCGGTAAAAACACTCATCGAAGCAGCCGATGGCACCATGCTCAAGGCAGAGATCGGTGCCGGGCGGACGGTTAAACTTGGCGAGGGAGATGCGGTCTTCGATATCGGTGCAGAGCATGTCACCTTCGCCGAACAGCTTCCTCCCGAAGTGTTCTCAGCGCCGATGCCGGATGCCACGGTGTACGTGGATGTCCAGCTGACACCGGAACTCGAAGCGGAGGGCTATGCCCGCGAAGTGATCCGCAGGATCAACGACATGCGCAAGCAGCTCGATCTCGCGGTCGAGGATTTCATCATCGCCGATGCAGCCGTAGCAGATGAGCGGATCTGTGCCCTGATACAGGGTACATGGCGTACGGAAATTATGGAAGAAGTGCGGGCACGGGAGCTCGCGATTCACAATACTGGCGCAGCGGCAAAAACGTATGAGATGGTAAAAGACTGGGATGTCGAAGGCGTTGCGATGACAATCGGTATATCGAAGACGGGATGAAAAAACCTTTTTCGTTTCTTTTTTATTGAAAATTTCTTCTGACCAAAAAATAAGGGAATTTTTTTAGCAAAGGTCAAAGCCCGCCCCATTACATGGGGGGCAGATTTGGGAAAATGGCCTGGAGGATTGCAATGATGATTTTCAGGAACACTGCCCAGTCAAACAAAACATCACCACCTTTAAGGGAATATTTGCTAGCGTACTATAATTGTATTTATGCTTTTCTGTTTTGAGATATCAAAGCATTCTGGGTAGAATTATAGTTTAATAGAGAATATTAACGCAACACGATTCATTGCGCTGACAGGGCATTTTAACGGGTTTGTTGATCACGGGATCGGTAATCCCACGCTCGCGGGAAAATGGGGCAAAGGATCCTGCTCAACCTTACAATCCTAAAAAGAGCCACGGGAACCTTTTGTAAAAATGTTTTTCCTGCCCGGACAAGCACCCGGCTCGTACCGCTCATCATCAACACATTCGGTCCTGCCGCTTGTGCAGCAAACTTAAAAAAAAAAAACTCTGTAGAAATCATTTATCTTGAGGTGAAAAAAGACCAGTTGGACCGAAAGATCTAAGGTATGGTGTCTCCTTACAATGTTATGCTAGTAAAGAATAAGGAGACAATTAATAAATCGTCCGGTCGGTTTATCAGTTTTATCAAACATGCATATTCC
>JBAZRZ010000070.1:0-9213 GCA_041662685.1 Methanoregula sp. | reverse complement strand
CTCATGTAAGAGCATTCTCGCGAACCGTGACAGGTTCATACAATTTGTTTGGAGCAAGGTTTTCTACAGAGCAAAAATTTTCAACCAGCCTTTAAAAAAAATCAAGACTCAGACTTATTACAAAAATGCATATGAATTCTCCCGCACGCCCTCCGTCCCGCCTTCCCCTTTCACCCGCTGCTACAGACGTAATACCCCCCCCAAAATCTCCCTACATATTAGTGCATCTCCCACCTCTCAAAAAACCCGTCACAGGTCACTGACCCATCCAACTCACCTGACCTGTCACGGGTAAGTTGACCCGTCCCAGGTATCCTGGAATATCTCCGACGAAGACAGACCCCTCTCCGACGTAAACCCCCTCCGGAAAACAGGGGTTCCTTTCATTTGACCCTGCCCTAGCCTGATCAAAAGGGAGATCAGCCATCCAATTGAGCCTAATTGCGCACATTTGACCTTATGACGTTATTTTTTCTCATCCGGGCACGCAGGGATGAGAAAAAATTGAATTTACATCCATTTTCCCTGAATTCTGCACATCTCCCGATCACGAATACAACATACCCCGGATTGAAAAGTCCTATATGAACCCCATTTGTCAAAAGGAGCCCGATTTAAAAACTGAGTCCAGGTCCCTTTTCGACACTCCCGGGGGATCTCTCCACCGACGGACATATTCCCTTCAATAAGGAACCTGATGATAGAACCGGGACCCCGGTGGAAATCCGGAACAAAAAAAATTTATGATTTTTTCCCGGTACAATTTTTTTACTGACGGCTACTAACTGCCAATGAGTAGATTTCATATTTTTTACTAAGTAGTAATTAGTATTACAATTGCTCGTAATTCCCGTTAACTACCATACCTGTACTCACTATTGAAGCAGCCGGCAAAAATTATGTACCCGCAGCCGTGAGCACCACCCCATCCCGGTCAAGCTCGACAAGCCCGGCATCCTGCACGCGGAAGAACCGCAACGCGTACCGTGGGGAGCAGAGCCAGAGTTCGCGGGAGAGCCCCGGACCCGATGCCGTGAGCCGGATGGCCGCGAGCAGATCGGCGAGATCGCGTTCGAGTTCCTGCACGGTGCAGCCGAGCCGGCGCACGCATTTCATGCCGACATGGGCATCGCAGGTTTTTGAAAATATCGTGAAGCTGAAGATGGCTCCCGGCTCGTACTGGTAGTGCTGGACTTTCCCGCGTCTCTCTGCAATCGGGTCAGCCTCCTTCCGGGCCCGGACCGGCAGGCGCCCGCGGGTCATGAGGGGGCTCCGTTATTTTTGGCTGGGCGTACGTGAGCCGGACGGTGTTCAGCAGATGTCCGGGATATTTACGGGAACTGTTCGTGCAGGTCTATAGCAACATCTCCATGGTTTTTGTTCCGGGCCGGCTAATTGCACCGGCTTTTACCCGGTGAGCCGGCCGGGCAGAATCATTCCAGACATATTATTCACTAAAAGATATAAGCTTTGTAGTAGGCAGGATAGGGGATTTCTCACCCATCCGTTTGATCCCCCGTGCGCATCGAAGGGTCGTTAGAAAAGATCCCGATTGCCGGTAACATCAGGATAGTGTTGGCTGCCAAAACATCCCAGGGCAGTCACCTCCCGAACCACTTGTACCTCTTATGCGCTTCTTCTATCGTCATCACTTCAAGAATGTTGATAATCCCCCCGGGCAGAACATCGAAAAAAGCAGTATAGGAATGAGCGATATGCATCCGGCAGTGGCCGTTTTGCAACAGCTCCACATCTGGGGCAGTGTACGGATCTTCAAGCTTCAGAAGGTGCAGTTTGACAATCCTGCGATCCTTTGCCGGCAGACCGTTAACGTACTGCAGTGCCCGCTTGTCGATGTTTACTCTCACGACGCATCTCTTTTTTCAGGTTTGCGTATTCGGGATCACTGTCGAGCGGGATAAATTCTCCTTCCGCTGCGATCGCATCCAGGTGGGCAATGAAGTCCTGTCGTTTCCGGTCCTGCAATACCCGGTCGATCACGTCCCCGTACCGTTCTCCCGGTTCCCGAATAGACATCAGGGCTTGTTTGGTATCTGTAGACACGAGCACTTTCTCGGTGAAAGGAGTACTGTTCTTTGCCACAATATTAATTCTCCATTTCTGGCTAAATATACCATTTGGCCCTTTGCACATTAAACCTGCGCATCACGCCAGCATTTGTTTACCTTGTCGTTTCTAACCTGACCATAATGGCAAAAGGTGTGACACGTAGTGCACGGTATCCGGTATGACAACAATACAAGCAAAAGTCATCGATGGCTTCCATGCCGGACTTGAGAAGGGAATCCCGGCAAAAATCGGTGATAAGGTTTTCATAAAAAATATTGAAAAAAAACCGGTCGTATCACTCCGCGGAGCCTGGGGATGCGATGTGGGTAGCGCAGACTTTGTCGATACCCTGCGGAAATCCAGAACCCTCGAACCATTAGGAATTTTTTCCGGGACCAGCATCTGCGTTGATATGCTACAGAAAAACGGACCCCGTATTTCCTAAAAAAAAATCGGGCGGATGAATGCAATCCACCTCAGGAAATCAATTTCGAATAATCGTGGAGCAAACCGGTTCTTTGAAACGCCAGCCCTGGAAGTATCCGGTAAAAAAAATTCAATAAAAAATTATCCGGTGAAAAAGATATTCCCGCCGGGTTAAGCCCGGTCAGTTATCGCTGCACAACGCCAAGATTTGCCTGTTCAACGGTCTTTGCATAGCGGGCAAGCACACCCGTCAGTTTCTTTGCATGGGGCCTGAGGACTTTTCTCCGCTGTTCATGGGTTGCTGCATCCACCAGGAGATCGATCTTTTTTGTGAGGAGATTTATCGCGATCCGGTCTCCTTCCTTGACCAGTGCAATCGGTCCGCCAACCGCAGCTTCCGGTGCCACATGGCCGATGCAGGGACCCCGCGTACCCCCGGAGAACCGTCCGTCCGTGATCATGACCACCTTTGTGTAACCCAGTCCCATGAGCGCTGATGTCGGAGAAAGCATCTCGGGCATGCCCGGTGCACCCCGTGGCCCTTCGTGTTTCCACATCGCCTTTGGTACCGCCACACTTTTCACGACCGCCCCATCCGGCGCAAGGGAACCCGATAAAATCTTGAGTCCCCCTTCCTTGTTTATAGTATTTTGATACTACGGATAACTTCCTCATTCCTGATGCTCGCGTCTTTAGCAATCTGGAGGATCTTTTTACCCGAAACCGTGACGCTGTCGTCAAGATACGATTCAAGCCGTTTCAGTACTGCCGGAATTCCCCCGGAACGATGGGGGGTTTGCATTGAATGCGGACCCGACGGCTGCATATAGCAGAGGTGGGGGATCTCATCTGCGAGCGAGCTGAAATCATCGAGGGTGAGGGGAATTTCCGCTTCAACGGCGATTGCCATCAGGTGCAGGACCATGTTGGTCGATCCGCCCAGCGCCATATCGACCCTAATAGCATTCCGCAGGCTCTTCTTCGTGATGATGTCCCGGGGTTTGATTCCTTTCTTCACCAGGGGCAGGATGGCTTCCCCGGTCTCCCGTGCCAGCCGCAGTTTCCCGGCATCGACGGCCGGGGTTGCAGCACACCCGGGAAGGGACATTCCCATTGCTTCGGTCATGCAGACCATGGTATTTGCCGTGTACAGGCCCTGGCAGCTGCCGCACCCGGGCATGGCACATCCTTCCAGCTCACAGAGTGCAGCCTCGCTCATGGTCCCGCTGCAACTTTTCCGACGGCCTCAAACACATCGATGAGCGAGCGATCTTTTCCATCCTGAAATCCCGAGAGCATCGACCCTCCGGTAAGGATAATCGTGGGAATATTTGTCCGTGCAGCTGCCATCAGCATGCCCGGCACGATCTTGTCGCAGGTCTCGACACAGACAAGCCCGTCAAACCGGTGTGCTTCTGCCATCAGTTCAATGGAGTCGGCAATATTCTCCCGTGATGGCAGCGAGTAGCGCATGCCCTCGTGCCCCATCGCAATCCCGTCACATATGCCAATCACGCCAAACTCGAACGGGACGCCACCAGCGGCCGCGATACCTTCACGAACTTTCTCGGTAAGCTGCCGGAGATGGGTATGCCCCGGGACGATCGTATTGTAGGCATTGGCAATTCCAATAAACGGCAGTCCCATCTCCCGTTCAGTGACCCCGAGGGATCGCAGGAGCGAACGGTTGGGAGCCCGCTGGTATCCGGTTTTAACTTCGTCGCTGCGCATGTATTCTCACCCGCATTGTGATGATGATAGGTTCGCAGTATGACAATTATATCCCTTGGGGAGAACACGGACAATTCGCTATTTTCTTGACCGGTGGCTCACGGATTACCGTTGCGAAAACCGTGACGCCGAATCGACCAGGGCTTCTGCAAAAGACGGGGTGAAGTATGCATGCGTATAGCAGCCGAGAACATTTCCCGAGATCAAGCCGTCTTTTCCGTCATTTATACCTTTTCCGCGGGACAACCGGAGCGCGTACCGGGCATCGCATGCGGGCTCCAGCCGCGAATAATGAAACTCGTGACCGGTAACGGTTTGGCCGGACGGGAGGAACGAATGCTCTCCAATGCTCTCCGCTTTCACATATCCCAGCGCCTGGATACGTTTGGTCATCTCTGCACACGCGGGAAGGATGCCGCACATACGGTAGGTTGTATCCGATTGGATCTCTCCGGTAAGGTACATCAGCCCGCCACATTCCACATACACCGGCATGCCGGCATCAGCAGCGTGTTTCAGGTCCTGCCTGCACCGGGATGATTCGAGCGCTGCAAGATGCAGTTCGGGATACCCCCCGCCAAGGTACACCGCATCGACATCGGGAAGCGAACCGGAGAGCGGACTGAAATAAACCAGTTCCGCACCGGCACGTTTCAGGCAGTCGAGATTATCCTGGTAATAAAAGCAGAACGCTTCATCGAATGCTACACCGATCGTTGCATTCACCGGCAGTTCGCATTCACCGGCATCGATTGTGGTTGTTATGGGGGGAGCCTGGTGTGCAGCTCTTAACAGTGCATCGAGATCACCGTTCTCTTCGATGATCTCCCCAAACTCTCCCATGTTTCCCGATTCGTGAGCCATCCGGAGACCCAGGTGCCGGCTTTCGACCGCCAGTTCATCTTTCCGGGGAATATACCCAAACGAAGGAATTGCTAACGAGGATTCAATCATTGAGCGATGCCGGGGGCTGCCCATGCGGTTGAAGATTACTCCGCAAAGCGCGAGGGTTGGATCATAGCGCCGGTATCCGTCAATCAGGGCGTGGACGCTGCGGGACATGCCTTTGGCATCCACCACCAGTATGATCGGGGCCTTTAAGATTCGTGCGACATGAGCAGTGCTCGACATATCGGAGCCATCAACGCCGTCGTAAATGCCCATGACGCCTTCGATCACCGCGATGTCTGCACCTTTAGTTGCCCGGACAAAGGTGTCAATGCAACCCTGCTCCCCCATCATGAAAGGATCAAGGTTTCGTGAAATACGTCCGCAGATCCGGGTGTGATGGGATGGATCGATAAAGTCCGGCCCAACTTTGAATGGCTGGACTTTCAACCCCCGGCGGGTAAGCGCGGCCATAATACCGCTGGCTATTGTTGTCTTGCCGCATCCGCTGTGCGTACCGGCAATCACGATGCGGGGAACGGGATTCATGGCACACCCCCGTCATTTTCATTGACCCTGTCGGGTGCAGCACCAAGATGGTGAACGGGAATCTGAACTCCACTCTCCCGGCCATAGGCATCCACCCGTAGGTAGACGCGTTTGACCATGCTCTCTGTTGTCAGGATCAGGGAATCTTCTCCCAACAGTGCTTTGAGAATACATTTGTCTATGACGCTGTAGGTAAAATCCAGGTGAATATCGAAATTTTCTGCACACTGCTTTGCCCGGGTGCCCATGGCTCCCGTACAGATTCCCTCGTGCGTCGATAACCATTCCGGCAGGGATTTACGGTTGTCCAGATCGACATTGCAGACCGTAATCGTTCCGTGCCGGCTCTGGCTCCGGGATTTTTCAAATAATGTTTCAATGCAGTGCATCATGTCAAGCACGGTCCGGGGTTTCTTGCCCGGCAGCAAAAATCCCCGTTTCTGGAGTTCCATGTGCAGTTCGAGAAGCGTCGGGAGGGACAGGTGGGCCGTGCGGACGGAGTTGAGATTGCCAAACGCCACTTCAGGAATATCTTCATGGAGGATCTTTCCTTCGGTCATCAGGATGGCGCGATCGGCCCACGGGTATGCCAGTTCAACATCATGGGTAGAGATAATGATGGTTTTTCCTCCATGGTTCAGTTCATCGAGCAGTTCCATAATATCTTCAGAACCAGAGGGATCGAGACCGCTGGTGGGTTCATCGAACACCAGCATATCCGGGTCCATTGCCAGCACGCCGGCAATTGCTACCCGTTTCTTCTCCCCCCCGGAGAGCTGGTGAGGAGGGCGGCGTTCAAATCCTTCGAGCCCGACCTGCCGGAGTGCCCGGGTAACCGCTTCTTTTACTTCAACTTCGTTATAGCCGAGATTGGTTGGTCCGAATGCCACATCCTGGTATACGGTCGGGGCAATGATCTGGCGATCCGGGTTCTGGAGGACAAAACCTACGCGTTTTCTCAGCATCCGCAGCGAGGGGGTATCGTACCGGATCGGTTCATTATCGAAGAGCAGGATGCCGGAGTCCGGGCGTATCATACCATTGAACATGGTTAAGAGCGTGGATTTGCCGGCACCGTTGGGGCCGACGAGGGCAATCTTCTCTTTTTTCCGGATA
The DNA here is from genome assembly GCA_041662685.1 of Methanoregula sp. Classification (GTDB taxonomy): domain Archaea; phylum Halobacteriota; class Methanomicrobia; order Methanomicrobiales; family Methanospirillaceae; genus Methanoregula. The sequence continues at coordinate 2,433 of JBAZRZ010000070.1, read as the reverse complement.
TGGAAACTGATGCCGCAGATCGCTTCCATTCCCCGGGGGTAACGATACCGGATATCGCGGGCTTCAAGTATGATGCTGCTCAAAAGTCTGCTCCTTAGATTATTATGGTAATCGTCCCTGATGCAATCACAACGGCAGTCGACAGTGTAAGAAAGGTAACAACCGCAAGACAGGGCACCCGTTCCACCGGCCGGCTCTCCCCCAGCAAGGCAAATTTCCCGTCATAACAGCGTGCATCCATGGCCAGGATCAGGTCATCGCCGGCATCCCAGCTGGCAATAAATGCGGCTCCGCAGAGGGATGCAACGGAGTGGATGGATTCTTTCCAGGTGGAATAACCAAGGCGCATCACCTGGGCCTGGTAAATCTGGATCACCTGGTCTAAAAGGATAAAGATGGTCCGGTAAATAATCATCATGAGGTCAATGACTACTTCGGGAACCCTGCACTGGCGCAACACGATGAAGATATCCGTCATGGGAGTGGTCAGGGCTATAAAACACATGGCAGACATCCCGCCAATAACTCTGGCGAAGACAAACGCACCCTGGTTTATACTCTCCCGGGTGACGGACAGCGAGAATGATGGCAGGATATTCCATTGCCAGAAAATATCGTGTCCCCCGGTGATGAGGATGATACCGGCAACACTCATGATGGCAAACCAGAGGGGGACAACGAACAGTTCAGCATAGGTTTTTGTATCCACCCGGGCGAGAATGAGAATTGCACCGGTAAGAAAAATGGCGATAAAAAGCGGAGCGATATAACTCGTTGAGAGGAGACAGAGGGAAATAGCCCCGAGCCCGGCCGCCAGTTTTAAGTACGCGTTTATTTCCCGGAGCCCGTTCTTCTGGGCAATATCTTCCAGAAGTTCCTCAAACATCAGTAATAGTCACTCCCTGTACCGATTATGCTTTCTTCTTCTGGCCAATCCAGTAACCAAATACGCCGCCAACAAGAATCCCCCCAACGGCAGCCTGGAAGGCAAACAGGCAGGACTCAATCTCTCCGCTTGGCGGTTGCCACTGGGGGATAAGGGGTTTGAAATTTTCCACGGGTATGCCGGAAAGTCTGGCGATAAGGCCCGAACCTGCAGCATCCGAGCCGGCAAATGCTGCGCCGCTCATCGTTGAACTTGTGTAGAGGAAGACTGCGCAGAATGCCACGATTGCAATGATGGTGAGGACGTCAAGCGTATATCTGAAACTCATGAATGCTCATTCCGTGCTGCGTTGATCTTTTCTTCAGAGAAAATTTCAACCGGATCAGGATATCGGGTTTTAAGGCTATAATATATTTAAACACGAGTGCAAGGACAACCCCTTCGACAATTGCAAGGGGGATCTGCGTAACGGCAAATATTCCCATGAACAGGATAAACGAGCTGACAAAGCCCCCGGTCTCTGCCGGGCAGGCCAGTGCCAGTTCAAGTGAGGTTGTCACATACGTAAACATATCCGCAAGGGCGGGTACCAGAAAAACCGTCATGTAGATATTGACCGGTGTGTTCCGGAGCAGTCGGTATACTGCATAACCCACAAGGGGCCCGACAATTCCCATAGATACGATATTTGCTCCAAGAGTGGACAGGCCCTCGTGGGCGAGGAACAGGCTCTGGAAGAGAAGAACGATTGCACAGACAACTACGGTGATCCAGGGACCAAATGAGATCGTTGAGAGCCCGGTCCCGGTAGGATGCGAACAGCTGCCGGTAACAGAAGGTGGTTTTAACGATGACAGGATAAAGATAAATCCCCCGGTTCCCCCGAGCAGGGGAAGTGCCTCACGGTCCGCTGCCAGGATTTTTTTCAACTGGTATATACCGAGCAGAAGGCAGGGCAGGGCAATAATCCACCAGACCAGACACCATTGCCAGGGTAAGAATCCTTCCATAATATGCATAAAATTCCCCATTGAATACCGGATTTTCCCGGGCAAATCAACTTGACTTAACGCAATTAAATTTGTATCAAAATGTTGTACCGGGCCGTATTAATATTTTTTGACGTGGGTGAACTGTGCAAAAAAGAGATACCGCTTGAGATTGGCTGTGAATACATTTGAGGGCCCTGTCAAAAAATTATTCGGAAGTTTTATGTTTTCTCTCTTCCATCCATTCTGTGAACTGACCAATCAATGACAGGACCGCCGGCATGATGAAGATGGCTCCCATGAGTGAGAATCCGACTGCGATCAATGTGGTGATACCGAAGTTGCTGATGATCGGGAAACTGGCCAGGCAAAGGGCCGAGAAACCAAAGAATGTCGCGAGGCCGGATACGGTTATTGCAGTACCAATTTTCTGCTCTGTAGAAATGATTTCCTCACGAAGAAAAACCGAGTGAAAAACAACCGAAAGATCTAAGGTATGGTGTCTCCTTACAATGTTATGCTAGTAAAGAATAAGGAGATAATTAATAAATCGTCCGG
>JBAZRZ010000069.1:0-9378 GCA_041662685.1 Methanoregula sp. | reverse complement strand
GGGCTGACTTGAAATCCCGTATATATCAGATCCAGATGAAGGAAATCTCATGTAAGAGCATTCTCGCGAACCTTGACAGGTTCATACAATTTGTCTGGAGCAAGGTTTTCTACAGAGCAGAAAAAACAGTCCCGGTCCACAATTTTATTCTCGAACATGAGTTCGACAGACCGGGCGTTTATGACTATGTGAAAAAATATGCCGGGATGACGGTCATTCTTCCTCCTCTTTTTTTGGCGCTTTACAGTTCCTGTGAGTAACCTGAAGTAAAGTTTCACACACACAAGGTAGATCAGTTGAATAGGGAAGACGGGTTACCCGGCTCTCCTGTTCGACTCTACGGATAAGGGGGAGGTGAGACTATACCTCACGGATATTGATGACGCAAACTCTCTTGATGTTATTCAGATAATCCTAAAAAAGATACGAAGTCCGTTTGCCAAAACCCGGCCCTCCGGCACAAAACCCATGCCGTCTTCCTACCGCACCACCTCATCACTAACCGCCTTCTTAAATGGCTTATACACCACACCCCCGCCCTCGTAGAACTTCGAGAAGAATTCCACGATATGCAGACGCATCGCATGGATAGAGGGGCTGAACAGGGCAAGCGCAATATTGAGTGCGTGCAGCAGCAATGCCACAATGATACCGGTGATCGCGATCTCGAAGGATTCGCCCAGCCGGTTAGCGACCATGGCGAGGATCACGGATGCCATACCAATTGCCATCAGCCGGGCATAGGAGAGAATGTTTCCCACCGTGCTCATAACCTCGATCGTCCCAAATATGCCTGCACCGTAGAGAATCATGGGCAGGGCAACGACAATAAGGATGATCGTGGGATAGATCCCCGTCTCGGGAACTACGCCCGCAAGCATTGTCATGAGAATGATGATCCCGGTCAGCATAAGGAGCATCCCGGCTTTTTCCGAAAGGTGCTTTCTGCTCTTCAGGGTGATCGCATTGCGCATCCCCATGACGAGCCCCAGGAAGACATGCAGTACGCCAATACTGATGGCAAGGATCAGCATGGGGATCATCGCCTCCACCCGGTTCCACGTGATGCCGAGGAAATAGACCGGGTGCAGCCAGCCCATCATCTCGCCGAAATTCCCGAAAAATTCGCCGAACAAATAACCGAAGATGATGGTCGGGATCGATGAGATAATGAGGATGCCAGCAACGCTTGCGGCAAATGCAATGGTCCCGTACATCTTTTTGATGAGCAGGGCAATGAGAAATATGACAATCCCGTACCCGATATCCCCCACCATTATCCCAAAAAAGAGCGGGAAAAAGACTGCAAGAACCGGTGATGGATCGATCTCCCGGTACCGTGGGGGAGCAACGAGCTGCATTATCATCTCAAACGGTTTTACCCAGCGGGGATTATCGAAAAAGACCGGAGCTCCTTCCATGTCCTTTTCCGTCACGTCCAGTTCTTTTACGATAACCCGGTCCAGAAATACATCGGATAAGGATTTTTTTACCTGTTGTATCTTTTTTTTGGGAATCCATCCCATGATGACAAAGGTATATTCCGACAACGCGAAGTTTGAAAATGCACCCAGTTCATCGTTTATGTTCTCAAGGATTTTTTTCAGGACAGAGAGTTCCTGGAACCAGGCAGACGCAAGGGTGAGGAGGTTCTCATCGATCTTCTTAATCTCGGTGCCTGCCCGAAGTTTGTTCTCTTCGATTAGGGCAAACATCTCGTAAAACGGTTTTCCCATGTATTCCCGGGGCAGGCGTACTTCGTTCACATTCGCCGAGTAGATAAAGGAATGGACCTGTTCGGAATGCCGCTTGTTAAAGACCATAATGGCAGCGAGCGTATCGGCATCAACGGTTGTCGATGTCATCTCGAACTGGTTGTTGGTGATGATATCCAGTTCCTTTTTTATCAGGTCAACGACTTCACTGTGTTCTTTTAAGATTAAGAGGATCGTAACTTCAAATTCCTCCAGCATGGGCAGTTCGCGCTCGAGCGGCTGGAGGATATCAAGGACTTTTGAGTACCGGTTTAAGGCAGTGATGGTTAAGGTGAGTTCACTCTTTCTGGAGGCAAGATTTCGGGTGGTAATCTCAAGTTTCTTAATAATATCCTCTGCCCGCACCAGAACCTGTTCATGGCTCAGTTTCCGGAGGGATGTTGAGAGTTCCCGCTGGCGTGCCGGATCATCAGTTACGGATGGAAGGGTAGAAAAGATCCCGTTGATCTTTCCCAATACTTCAGCAACGTTGGTTGAAGTATCGAGTACCACTCTTTGTAACGGGATCTCACCGGGAGAGACCGATTGGGATACATCTTCGAGATGCAGAGTCCCTTCCTGGTACAACAGGTCAACTACCCAGTTGAATGCCGGTTTTGGCCCTATCACCTGGATTCTTTTCATCTGCTGGAGCATCCAAAACCCTTCCCGGTCAAAACCGGACTACTCCATAGTCACGAGGCATACTATGGCATCCGCTGCCAGGGGAATGTTCTTCCTGCCCCTCTCTGCTGCAGTTTCCGCTTCACGTCGCGCGTCCTGTCTCAACTGCTCTATCTGGATCTCCGTCTTCCCTTTCTCCCGCCAGTACACCTCTTCAGCAGCAGTTTTTCCCTCAGCGTTTGCGGTGCACAACAGGTCTTCTGCATCAGCATGTGCTGCGGCGATCGTCACTTCTGTCCCGGTTCTCACAACATCGATCTTTTTTGCCACATCCTGTTCTTTTTCCCATATCTGTTGCAGTAGTGTTTTTTCCATCCCCATACCCCTGTTACAGTCCGTGTTTGCGTTTCAGGATCGAAGTAACCCCGCATTGGGGTTCGCAGGGTTCGGATTGTTTATTCTCTCCTTGTGTTTGTCCGCCTTTCCGTAATTCACGCGCTTTCCGGGCCGTTTCTTCGATTCGCTGGCGGCATTTCCCAATGGCCGTATTTTTCAGAGCATTAATTGTTTTTAATATGTCCTGGACCATTGCGTTGAGACACCCCCTGTTCTATTCAATTGGTCTATACCATCGAAGGTAAATAAATAGTTTCTTATAATCCGACGAAAAGAAAACACGATTTTGCCAAAGCTTCTCTCTCTCAAGCGGTATACGATACGCAGGTATGAGGCACTCATGGAAAAAAAATCATCCGAATCCCACCTGCGCCTATCCGCAATTCTTACAAAGGGCCGTACAAGCCTGTGCGCCCGGGATTCCCCGTTTTTTAAATCCCGTTCAGGTAAAAGCTGGGTTATAAGGCGATGCCGAGGTACACAGGCACGAAAAGGATCACAAAGAAGATCAGCATCAGGGCAAACCCAAGGGGCAGGCCGAATCGTGCCCATTCCTTACTGGTGATTCCCATTTTGCCTGCTGCGATGATATTGGGAATATTACCGGGAATCAGCATGCCCCCGGCGATCAACAATCCTAATAATGCGCTTTTTATCTGGATCGTGCTGAGTTGCGGACCGATCTCTGCTGCTGCGAGTGTCGCATTGTCGAGCACCGCCGAGACAATATTTACCCAGAAGAGGCCCTCTGAAGGTATCTGGATAATATACTCAAGGATGAGCGGCTTGAACCCCTCCCCAAGAAACACCAGTGCCATGATGAACAGGTATACTTTGCCTGCGCGGATCACGACATCGCGGATGCTCTCATGGGCGAGGTGGCACTCCAGCCCTTCGCCCCCGGTGTCCCCCCGCTTCAGGAAAACCACGCCAAGAATCCCGAGTGCAAGGATTCCGGGGACGATGTACCATCCCAGCAGACCAAGCAGGAACCCGAACCCGGCATGGTATGGATCACCCGATAATTTTGCAATGGCAATCGTGGAGAGCGGCTCACCAAGTGGGGTGAGTGCAGCCCCAAGACCAATGGAAAAACAGGAGATCACCGTAATCCCGATCTTCTCCTGCCGTCCCAGCGGAAGGGCGCAGACAATCTCAACGAGAATGATGGCTGCAAGAATTGCCGATACAATACTCGAAACAAACCCAAGACCACAGATCAGGAAGAACACGATGATAACAAGAGGCACCCGGTTTACCACGGTCTGGATTGCCGCGTGGATCTGCGTGTGGGCAAAATAAATGATCAAACCTATGATGAGGACGATCTGGACAATGCCGATGGGTATGCCGGCGACCGTCGTGATCATGACCGGGGCGGCAAGCGCCTCAATCACTATGGCATTCGTGCACCCGAATGTTTCCCCGTGCATAGTTGCAAAACTAGCAACACTCAGCGCAGCAATTCCGCAGAGGAAGAGAAACACCTCAAGATTCTCTTCTATCTTTTTAACTTTGAATGGGAAGACCAGGACGATGACGAATATGCACAAGAGCAGGATGTTGACGAGCATGAGCTGTTCCATAGTTCAAACGTCCTGTGCAGAAGACTGCTGATAGTATATATTCAATCGCCGATCACAAAACATTGATCCTGTCCGTATCTATGCGCCCCCGGTCAAATCTCTGCCGGTAAAATAGTACCAGTTATTATCTTACGGATGTTCTCATATATGAGATTGAGAAATCTTCCTGATTTGAAATCTCCGCTGAATTCTCTTTATGGAAAAGATAATTTTGTTTCGATATGTGTTCACTAATGGTATTGAACCTCATTGAAATGTTCACCCATTTCTCTTCGACAGATCCTGTCTCCCGGCGAACAACACACAATCCCTTTATCCCTTTCTTGCCATAGTATCATCAGATGGAATCCATTCCACCGGTTTTCAGTCAGAGACGCCTCTTTTACCTGGTGGCGTTCATCGTGGTGGAACTAACCTTTTTTGACCGTTTCACTACAGCAGGACTTCTTGGGCCGGATGTAAAAAAACTGAAACGCCGGTGGGATGTGGCAGGTCTTGCCCTCCTGCTGGAACATAAAGAACCCCAGATCCAGTACGAAGCGGCAGAAGCACTGGGAAATCTCGGGGACGAAAAAGCGGTCGGACCGCTCATCGCAACGCTCCAGTACCCGGATGATGATGTCCGCTGGAAAGCCGCAATTGCCTTGGGGGAGATCGGGAACCCGGATGCCATCGCCCCTCTTATATCGCTCCTTTCCGATGAGGATCGGTATGTGAGAAGCCGGGCTGCACACGCGCTCAGCATGATTGGTGAACCGGCTGTCCCCCCCCCCCTCATTCATGCTCTCAAAAGAGCGGATCCCGGTGTTCGGTGGGGAGCCGCTCTTGCCCTGGGGAAAATAAAAAAAACCCTTGCTGTTGAACCACTGATCCTCGCACTTGCCGATGAGCAGGTGATGGTAAGAGCAGAAGCCGCAGCAATCGGTACTCCCGCTCTCGGTCCCCTGCTGGGTTTTTTAAAGGGTGCACGAGGGGAGACCCGTATCGAAGTGATGACTGCGCTTGGGGAACTCAAAAATGCAGATGCGATCGAGCCCCTTGTCCAGCTCCTTGAGAATGCGGATGACGGTGAGAGGCAGGCAATAGCCGATGCAATCGACGCCATCCTGATCCCTGCTGTCGAACCGCTGGTGCGCAGAATCCGTAATGGAAACTCAAAAAAAGAATGTAATGGCAAGAAACTGAGGTAATAATGACGCAGCAGAATTCCCGAAACGAGCCAAAACCGTCCGATGAGCAGAAGATCAAAGAGCTTATAACTGCACTCGGAAACCCGTCCATCGATATACGGCACGAGGCGGTACAGGCACTTGGGGCGTGTGGCGAACCTGCGGTACCCCTCCTGATCAAGGCACTTGCAGATTCACCGGACAATGATCACCGCTGGTATGCGGCAGTCGCCCTCTCCCGGATCGGAGGACCGGCGATAGACTCCCTGATCGCTGCGATGCGGGAACATACTGAAAAGGATTTTCGGCGTTATGGTGCCGCTGCCCTTGGTGAGATGGGCAGTCCTGCGGTGGAATCCCTGATCGATGCGATGGGAAGCGATGATGCGGACCTGCGGGGCTATCTCTCCCGGGCCCTCTGTCGGATTGGAATGCCCGCCGTTGAACCCCTCACCCGGAGACTGGACCATGCTGATGCAATGCTCCGCACCTGTGCATCGCTGACTCTCTGGCAGATGGGTGAGACGGGTCTTCCTGCGATGGTAAAGAAGATGCAGGATGAAGAGTGAGAGGACACCCAAGGGGCCTCATCCCCGCAATATGACAGGACAGCCCTATCATCACGAAAAATGCACGCCCATCCTGGAGGACCGACACGGGATTGATCTCCGGCCCCCATTCCAGAAACGGGATGTACAGGTATCCCCTACGTACCCCGGTATCACGACGCAGTATGCAACATTGATGTCTGGGTCCAGTCAACAGGATAGTACAGAGCCTGATCCGTAAAACAAGGCATAGATCCGGCGAAATCCGCCCAATGGATCAGGAACACCCTGTTCAGTTGTACCAACTTATGGTGCTCCATGGATCCCGGCTTGTTTATCCAGGGAATGATCATCGGTCTCACGCTTGCTTTACCGGTTGGTCCGATTGCTCTCCTGTGCATCCAGCGAGCGGTCACCAATGGCAGGCTCCACGGGATCGTATCGGGTATCGGGGTGGCAACCGCAGATTCGCTTTATGCCGGTGTCACTCTCTTCGGGCTTACGGTCATATCCGGACTGATCCTTGCCCACCAGTTCTCCCTGCGGCTCGCTGCCGGTGTGATTCTCATCGCAGTAGGAATACGAATCTTCCTCACCATACCTGCACCGTTGAGCGTGAGAGACGAGCACGAGTCGTACTCCAGAGATTACCTGTCGATGGTGGCCATTACGATTGCAAACCCATTAACGCTCATCTTCTTTGTCGCAATCCTGCCCGGCTTTGGCGCGGTATTCCATGAAAATTCTGTCGCTTCCGCATCGGAGTTTGTTGGCGGTGTTTTTTTAGGATCGGCGCTCTGGTGGATCATCCTCTGTGGTGTGATCGGTTCCGTGCGTTCCCATATTCGTGCTGGGCACCTGAAGATGATCAACCGGATATCCGGGGTGCTGATTGTCTGTTTTGGTGTGGGGATGGTCCTCCTTCTGGCAATACCTTACGTACAGGGATTGGGATGAGACTGCTCCTGGTGTTGCGGGGAACCGTTCCGGATTTGCTCTGGGCGATCTCTCACAAACGGGGGTCTCCTGCTCTTATTGTGCATCGTGCCATCGGTCACCGGTTAAATAAAAAAAGTGCAGGGTGATCGGGAACCTCTTTCACACAATTTTTCGGTCACTTCCCGATGGGGGATACCGTGACACTTCTTGTCGATCATACCGGCCGATTTTTTCGATACGCATCATTGTCCCGGCACCTATAAGAAAAAACAAACGTTTGCAAAGATCCTTAAAAATCCTCGAATCCCGGCATTTTATGGATCAGATCCTGATGCCGGAGAGATGCTCTATTTGGGGTCCATTACGTGCCCCGTGTGCCCATTTCCCGCACCGATTTTCTGGTTTTTAAAGAAGTGGTGTCCACCACTAAAGAAAATGCTGTTTTAATGGGTTATTTTTCCAAAATAACCCATTTAATCGCGATTTGATCCTGCTATTTAGCGGGCTCCGGTTGGCCACGATTTTTGCCACATAATTTAGGTGGAAAATGGTGCGAAAGGCTGCCGTAAGCCCGCTCTTGCCCGCCAAAGCGCTCACGTCGGAGAATTGATGCGGGGGTTTGATTCAGGTTTTTTTAGAGTTTTAACGACGATTCTGGTTTTTTAAATGGGGTGTGTATCAGGATTTGTCATGGAATGCTCTTCAATATTTTTCGTGCGCCGGGCTTGTGACCAGAGTACTCATTGGAAGTTTTTCAAAAATATTTTCCGAAAATTTGTCTCACGCTAAAAATATTTTTTTAGGATTTTTTACCGGAAGCAGACACAATTTTTTCTTAACGGTTGAGACATGAATGGTTTTCAGTACCACAACAGATTTATTTTAAAAAGGGTTATAGTGATTTGATAACTGCATCGTATTTTTTTATGACGAGCGTTGCCGGGTTCGTTGCTGGGTTTGTGGTATCTATTGGCAGTTGATACCCGTTCGCTGTAAGGCTCATTTTCATAGAATTCCTAAGATAATTATCCCAAGCAACAGAATAATCCTGTCCCTCATATGTGGTATCGGGAATGTATACCAGACACACGGGCCTAATAACTGGTGAGACATATGTGTAATGAGTCTCTCCCATTGCCATCTGCACAGTACCGATACCCGTTCGTGACATAATTTCGGTACTATTGAATCCAATGAGATTGATCACCATCGTGTTCTTCTGTTTGTCATAGAACCATCGCGGCTCAGCATGTCGGCGCATTACCACAGCACCGTTCTTGAGAGAGATATCGGTGCCAGCACTTACAGATGAGTACCGTAAATCGCCAGACTGGAACGCACTCACGTATACATTGCCACCCACTGTACAGTTCTGAATGTCAATCTTCGAAACAGCCTGGGTGAACGAGGTGTTATAAACCGTCAGCGCCCCCCCGCCGATTTTTAAGGATGTTTCCTTGTATGGTACGGTCTTATAGGCAAGACTTTTCACATCGTTTTGCAACACGATCACGTTCTTCTCCATGATCGGCTCATCTGCGCCTGTCTGCTGCTGGAGGAGCATCGGGTAACCGTACAGGGTAACAAGTCCGATGCCCACGATCACTATGGTGAAGATGAGGAGAAATCCGATTGATTCAGACACTCCTGCAGTGCATGATATCCGGTTATTTTTGCCTGTCATTAAAATCCTCCAGAATCATAACTTATCCTGTTTATACATGTACCCGTGGTATTTCCCCCGGCCTTTCGTGACGATCCGATACCGGCGATTGCCACATTGGCAACAATCGCACCCCTTGATACCGTAACAGTCTGGGCTGTTAAATCGTCACTGGCAGTATTACCGATCTCGACAAAATATCCCCGTCCTGCGATATAATCCGGGATATCGAACCGTGATGTAATATTTCCTGTGACAGGTGCAATGGCATCGGTGTCAACGATCCGGGTGGATATACCGTTACTGATATCGGTAAATGCCGAATACGTAATGGCGTTTGCCGGTCCCTCAATGAAATTCGTATTCACGAGAAGGAACATTACAACAAAGAGGGTCATCAGGATTCCTGATATTATGATGTATTCTATCATTGTTTCCACGCCGACATCATTATGATATTTGGAATGCCTATTTTGATCTCCAGGTTTCATTATATGCCGTCACCCCGTTGTTGTAATGAATTTCAATATAGGTATAGGGATCACTCCCTGATGGGGATCGTGATGAGAATTGCACCACGGAATTCTGCCTGCTCAATGAAATGATACTTGTAGCGTGCCAGTATTTCTGTCCTAAAATAGTGACATAATTTATGTCCGCTTTCAAGAGCACCAATCAGGTGCTTGCGGGTGAAAGCGA
>JBAZRZ010000068.1:0-9410 GCA_041662685.1 Methanoregula sp. | reverse complement strand
CTGTCCTGAAAAGAAGATACGGGGCTGACTTGAAATCCCGTATATATCAGATCCAGATGAAGGAAATCTCATGTAAGAGCATTCTCGCGAACCTTGACAGGTTCATACAATTTGTTTGGAGCAAGGTGTTCTACAGAGCATCAAAAACTTATCGGATTGTAAACAATGTCCACATCTGACCGAATGTGATGCTCATATTTCGAAAGGTACTCACAAACACCATAATGGACCCGATCCTTGTGAAATGGTTCTTAACCAGAATAAGGAAGATTTTATTTTTTGATTTTTTACCATTAACAGCGGGTTATTTTAAAAATAAAGAATCCTACATCTTATCGCTCGATATCTTGGCAAACGTTGCGGTGAAGATCCCCGGCATCCCGCGTATCTCTTCCATCACACTGTCAGGAACATCGCTGTCCACGTTCAGGACCATGATAGCATGTTCACCGGGATGGACCCTGCCGACCTGCATGCCGGCAATGTTGATATTGTTCTTCCCGAGGATAGTGGATGCACGGCCAATAACGCCGGGCTTGTCCAGATGGCGTGACACGATCACGTAGCCTTCGGGGATCATGTCCATCGTGTAGCCGCCGACTGCGACAATACGGCTGCGGCCCTTGAAAAAGACCGTGCCGCTGACCGTCTCTTCACCCTTATCGGTCTTGATCCGGATGGTGATGAGGTTCTTGAATCCGCTGGATTCCTGCGTAACGGTCTCGCTGACCGCGATGCCACGTTCCTTTGCAATGAAATCCGCGTTGACGATATTGACCGGCTGCTGGAGGACCGGGTCGAGAAGACCCTTGAGGGCCAGACGGGTGACGTACTTCATGCTGCCGGCATAGGCAGAGAGTTCGCCGCCATAGATGAGCTCCACGGAGGAGAGCCTGCCGCCCGCGATCTGGGTGACGAAGCGTCCCATCTTCTCAGCGAGCTGGGCAAAGGGTGCGAGCACATCTGCGAGCTCGGCAGGGACCATGGGGGCGTTGACCACGTATTTCGCAGACCCGCCCTTCAGGACTTCAATACACTGCTTTGCAACGGAGACTGCCACATTGACCTGTGCCTCAACCGTGCTTGCCCCGAGGTGGGGGGTTACGATGATCTGGTCGAGGGTGAGGAGCGGGGATTCGGTCGGGGGCTCGGTCTCGAAGACATCGAGAGCTGCTCCGGCCACCTTGCCGCTCTTGACCGCATCGTAGAGCGCCTTCTCATCGATGATACCGCCACGGGCGCAGTTGATGATCCGGACGCCGTCTTTCATTGTCGCGATGCTCTTTTCATTGATGACATGCTTGGTCTCGGCTATCAGGGGGGTATGGACGGTGATCACATCGGCAACCTTGAAGAGGTCGGCCATGGACATCATCTGGACACCGAGCTGGGCTGCCCGTTCCTGCGTTATGAACGGATCATAGGCCACGCATTTCATGTCCATCGCATTTGCACGCTTGGCCACTTCGCGCCCAATACGCCCAAACCCGACAATCCCGAGAGTCTTCTCGTTGAGTTCCACACCCATGAACTTGCTGCGCTTCCACTCCTTCTTCTTCAGGCTCGCATTCGCCTGCGGAATGTTGCGGGCAAGGGACTGCATCATGGCCATCGTGTGCTCGGTTGCGGCAAGGGTATTTCCCTCAGGCGCATTGGCGACAATAATTCCTTTGCGGGTCGCCGCATCCATATCGATATTGTCCACACCGACACCGGCACGCCCGATGAACTTTAACTTCTTTCCGGCCTCAATCACCTTTGCGTTGACATCCGTGCTGCTCCGCACGAGCAGGGCATCGTAGTCCCCAATGATCTTCAGGAGCTCTTCTTCCTTGAGCTCGGTCTTGACGTCCACGTCAACTGCCGCCCGCAGGATAACAAGCCCTTCTTCCGCCAGCGGATCACCGACGAGCACCTTTGCATTTGCCATAAAAACCCATAGAATATCGGCGCCATACTTAATCAGGGTTATTCTTTACGTGCCGGCAAGCGCTCCTGCATATTATTAAGAAAAAAAGAGAGAAAATACCCGTTCTGGCGGGAACTCGTGGTGGAATTGTGACGGACGATGATAATTATTAAACAGGGTGGCGATGAGATCATAAGTGGTGCGAACATGAAAAATGTGCCTAATATTCTCTGGCTGGAGGAGATCCGGAAGGAAGATATCATATCGGTAGGGGGTAAGGGGGCATCTCTTGGAGAGATGGCGTCCATCGGACTTCCCGTGCCGAGAGCCTTCGTGGTCACTGCCCAGGCATTTCGCAGGTTTTTAGTAGAGACCAATCTTGAAGAGAAGATTTTTTCATCGTTCGATAAGCTCGATGTAGAGGACAATGCGGCGCTGGAAAAGGCAGCCGAGCATGCCAAGCAGCTGGTGATGAAGGCAAAGATGCCGGCGATCATCAGCGATGAGATCAAAAAGGCATACAAGAAGATGTCTGCCGATGATCTCATTGTCGCAGTGCGGTCCAGTGCGACCGCAGAGGATCTCCCGGACGCCAGTTTTGCCGGCCAGCAGGAGACCTATCTCAACATCAAAGGGGAGGTAAACCTCCTCGAATCCGTTCAGATGTGCTGGGCATCGCTCTACGGTGCACGGGCGATCTACTACCGGGCAAAGCAGGGATTCGATGATCACACCGTCAATATCGCCGTTGTCATCCAGCAGCTCGTCCATTCCGAAAAGGCGGGAGTCATGTTCACCTCCCACCCGATCACGGGCGAACCCAATACCATCATCGAAGGTTCGTGGGGACTGGGCGAGGCAGTGGTCTCAGGCTCCGTCTCTCCCGACAAATATGTCTTTGACCAGAGGACCGAGAAGGTCATTGACACGCTCATCTCGAACAAGAAAGTCGAGATCATCGCTGATGGCGATCACGGGACAAAACTCGTGGATGTTTCACCTGCCCGTCAGGACTTGCAGGTGCTCTCGGGCGCAGAAGTGGCCAAGTTGGGCATGTATGGCAAGATTGCCGAGAACCATTACGGCATACCACAGGACGTTGAATGGGGCATTGTAAAAGGGACGATCTATATCCTCCAGTCCCGTCCGATCACCACCATCGGTGCAAAAAAGGAGAATAAGAGTATGTCCGGACCGAAATCGGAAGCCAAGATAATCCTGAAAGGCCAGGGTGCAGCACCCGGTATCGCTTCAGGAAAAGTTGTCATTATCCGCGATGTCAAAGACATAGGTTCTGTGCGTGAAGGGGACATCCTTGTCACGAAGATGACCAACCCTGACATGGTGCCTGCCATGCGCAAGGTCGCCGCGATCATCACTGATGAAGGCGGCATGACCTGCCATGCAGCGATTGTGAGCAGGGAACTCGGCACACCGGCGATTGTGGGCACCAAAAATGCCACCAATGTGCTCAAAAACGGACAGCTGATCACGGTCGATGGCGAGATGGGACTCATCTATGAAGGGTTACTCCCGCAGGCAACAGCCCCGGTACTGGCAGCAGCTCCCCAGCGACAGGTTGCCCAAGCCTCCCAAATCATCACCGCAACCAGCGTTAAAGTGAATGTCTCCATTCCCGAAGCGGCAGCACGGGCTGCGGCCACCGGCGCCGATGGTGTCGGACTGCTCCGGATCGAGCACCTGATCCTCGGCCTGAACAAGACGCCGGGCTGGTATATCACCAACAACAAGGAAGATGAATTCGTCAAAGAGCTCCACGATGGCATCAAGATTGTCCTCGATGCATTCCCGGGAAAAACCGTCTGGGTGCGAACGCTCGATGCACCAACCGACGAGTTCCGGAACATGAAGGGCGGCGAGAACGAGCCGCACGAGCACAACCCGATGCTCGGCTGGAGAGGCATCCGACGCGATCTCCAAAGTCCGGAGCAGTTCCGGCTCCAGGTAGAAGCATTCAAACGCCTCTGGAAAGAGGGATATGACCACCTCGGCATCATGTTCCCGATGGTCTCCCATCCCGACCAGTTCCTGAAAGCAAAAGAGATGATGCGGTCATACGGTGTCGATGTCGAAAACAGCACACTCGGCATCATGATCGAAATCCCATCGAGCGCGATCATGATCGAGGAGTTCTGCAAGGCGGGAATCAAATTCGCCTCGTTCGGGACCAACGACCTGATCCAGTACACCCTCGCCATCGACCGCAACAACGAAAACGTTGCAAACATGTACCAGCCACAGCACCCGGCGGTTCTTCACCTGATCCACACCGCAATCCAGACGTGCAGGGCCTATAACATCGAATGCTCCATCTGCGGCCAGGCCGGCTCTGACCCGAAGATGGCCACATGGTTAGTAGAGCACGGGATTACGAGCATCTCGGCAAACATCGATGCAATCGCAAAGATCCGTGAGGCAGTTGCCCGGACGGAAAAGCGCATCATTCTCGAAGCCGCGAGATCAAAAGATGCTGAATAAGGGTTGTCCTGAAGAAGAACTCTTCTCTTTTTTCTCCCAAAAAAAACGGGAAGACCTCGACCACGATTACATCCTAAGCTCCATGTGCACGCTCCCCCACCCGGTTGCGGTGCGGGCGCACTGCATGTTCATGGAGACCAACCTCGGCGACCCGGGCCTGTTTCCCGGCACGGCATCCCTGGAACAACTCTTGATCAAACGATTCGGCGCACTCTATCACTGCCCGGATGCAGGAGGGTATGCCACGAGCGGGGGCACCGAATCAAATCTCCAGGCACTCCGGCTGGCAAAGGTACAACAGAAGGATATTACCTACCCGAATGCCGTAGTCCCGGAATCAGCCCACTTCTCGTTTAAGAAAGCCTGCGATATCCTGGGCATTGAGATGCGGGGAGTGCCACTCTCCGACAACCTGCGGATGGATGCCGATGCCACCGCAGAACAGATTGACAGCAACACGATCGCCCTCGTGGGAATAGCCGGCACCACCGAGTATGGTATGGTGGATCCTGTCGCAGCCCTCGCAAAAATTGCAGCACAGCACAATATCCACTTCCACGTGGATGCGGCATTCGGGGGTATGGTCATCCCGTTCCTGGATAAACCAATCCCGTTCGATTTCTCCCTGCCTGGCGTAACGACCATCGGCGTCGATCCGCACAAGATGGGCATGAGCACGATCCCGGCCGGCTGCCTTCTCACCCGTGAACCGGATATACTCAATGCCCTCAACATCGACACCCCGTACCTCACGGTAAAACAGGAGTTCACTCTCGCCGGTACCCGCCCGGGAGCACCGGTTGTCGGGGCACTTGCGGTCATGGACTATCTCGGGATCGAAGGCATGCGGGCGATCGTCGCAGGGTGCATGAAGAATACGCAGCGCCTGATCACCGGCATGGAAACCTTTGGTTTTCCGCGGGCAGCAACACCCGACGTGAATGTTGCCACATTCATTGCAAAGAAAGAAGATATCCCGGCGCCGTGGAAAGTTTCGTGGACGAGATCGGGACATCTTCGCATCGTCTGCATGCCCCACGTGCACAGCGACCGCATTGAGGCATTTTTAACCGATAGTGGTGAACTACATGCTTGACAGACTGGTAGAATCCTTAGAGACCTGCCCCATGGTTAAACGGGGAGAGTACAACTATTTCATCCATCCGATCACCGATGGCGTACCGATCGTTGAACCTGCACTGCTCCGCGATGTCTGCACCGCGATGATCAAAGTAATGGACTTAAACAACGTGGACAAGATCGTGGTGGTGGAAGCGATGGGCATCCACATAGGCGCAGTTCTCTCTTCAATGACCGACATCCCGATGGTTGTTATGCGCAAGCGGGAATACAAGTTGCCGTTTGAGATCCCGGTCCACCAGACCACCGGGTATTCCAAGGGCGAATTGTATCTCAATGGCGTGTACAAGGGCGACCGGGTTGTGATCATCGATGATGTGGTCAGCACGGGAGGCACCATGAAAGTGCTCTTAAAGGCTCTTGAGATTGCCGGAGCCGAAGTCATCGATGTCTGCATTGCGATCCAGCGGGGCGATCCGGATATCGGAAGGCCCTACAAATCACTGGTAAAGATCGAGGTCACCGAAAAGGTGCGTGTGGTTGAGCGATATCTCTGATCTGGTCAACCGGTTGAAGCAGCGGGGGGCACATAACATTGCCCTCCAGTTTCCCGCAGGACTCAAGCGGCGGGCAGCGGAGTATGCCGCTGGGCTCATGACTGCGGGTTTTAATGTTATCATCAGCGGCGATCCGTGTTACGGAGCCTGCGATCTTGCCCTCGATACCCTTGCCCATGCAGACGTGCTCGTGCATATCGGGCACACCCCGGTGGACGAGCGGGAGAATGTGATCTTCGAGCCGTACCTGATCGAATTCGACGTAGCCGTACTGGCAAATGCACTCCCGCTCCTCAAAGAAAAGACCGTGGGGCTCGTCACCACCGTTCAGCACATCCATCTCATCCCCGCTTTGGAAACGTTCCTGCGGGAGAACAGGATTGGTGTGCGGGTGGCAGACGGGGGAATACGGGCACCGAACCGGGGGCAAGTGCTCGGGTGCAGTTTTGCCGCAGCCCGGGCCACACATGCTCCGGAAATCCTCTTTGTCGGCACCGGCGTCTTTCACCCGATCGGCATCGCCTTGTCCACAGGAGCACGGGTGATCACCCTCGATCCCCTGACCGGCATTGCCCAGGAAGTAAGCGGGGATGCACTCCTGCGGAGGCGTTTTGCGGTCATGGAAAAGGCACGGGATGCAAAAAGTGTCGGCATCATCGTGAGTTCCAAGAGCGGGCAGAAGCGGATGGCACTCGCACAGCGCTTATCAGCTCTCTCGCCCAAAACAGTGATCGTTACCATGCGGGAGGTGAGCCCGGACGAGCTGCTCAATCTTGGGTTCGCCTGTTACGTGAACACGGCCTGCCCCCGGCTCGCCTACGATGACCAGGTACGCTTTCCCGCACCCATCCTTTCGCCGCAGGAGTTCGAGATCCTCTGCGGTGTGCGGACATGGGACGATTATGCCATTGACGAGATCGTATGAAATTAAAACAACTTGAGATGACACTCCAGAAGGCGAAAGGGTACGAGAAGCCCCGGCCTTCGCTCGAACAATACATGACCCCCGCCCCGCTTGCCGCCCGCATGCTCTACCACGCCCTCATGAAAGGAGATATCGAGGGGAAAAAGATCTGCGACCTCGGGAGCGGTACCGGGGTGCTGGCGATCGGTGCTGCACTTCTCGGCGCTGAGTCGGTAAAAGGAGTGGAGAAAGATGCCAATGCCGTGGTAGTGGCGCAGGCGAACGCGGCCCTCTTCGGGGCAGACGTGGAGTTCATCACGGCAGATGTCCTGGACAAAACACTACCGGAGAAGATTGGTGCCTGTGATACGGTGATCATGAACCCGCCATTCGGGGCGCAAAAGATCCATGCGGATCGCCCGTTCGTCGACATCGCCCTTACCGCAGCACCCGTGGTATACAGTATTTTTAATGCGGGTTCCACCCCATTTATTAAAGCCTTCATCCGTAAACGGGCCGAAGTTGCCGAACAGGTCGACAGTGCCTTTGCCATAAAGCGCACTTTTGCCTTCCACACCCGGGACGTACTGGAGTTCGAGGTCGAGATCCTACGACTGACACGGAAACAATAACCCTGACCAGCAGCGCGAAAAAGACGAACACCGGACTTGCCGCTGCCCACATGGTCACTGACATCTACATGCCGGTGCTTCCGGCAATTCTGCCCTTGTTGATTGCAAACAACGGCTACTCCTACCTTGCAGCAGGACTGCTCGTCACGGCCTACAATATCACCTCTTCCTGCACCCAGCCGGTGATCGGCTGGCTCTCTGACACGAAGGGCCTGACCATCAGTGTCAGCATCAGCCTCTTTATCAGCGCCATCTTCGTGGCTCTTATGGGCATTGCGCACAACCACTACCTGATCATGGCCTTTGCGATCCTCGCAGCGCTCGGCCATGCCTGCTTCCACCCGACCGCCCTGACGATCGTGAGCCGGCTCTGCTCGTGCGAGAACCGGGGGCGGATCACCTCGTACTTCGTGGTCGGAGGCAACCTCGGGTACGCGATCGGGCCGGTGCTCGCTGGCGTGCTGGTCTGGTGGCTCGACCTGCCCGGGCTTCTCCTGCTGATCATCCCCGCAGCCATCATGATTATGGTACTTCGGCACCTCCTACCGGGCGGTATCGCCGGGGCCCGCAATCGAAGAAACCATTTGCGATCCTGGTGATCACCTCGATCCTCCGGGCCTGGGCGGTCTTTGCCGCGATCACCTTCCTGCCGATGTACCTGATGACGCAGGGTTATGACCTCGTGACCGCAACGCTGATCATGACACTGATGCTTCTGGCCGGTGTCGCCGGGCAGGTGGCAGGCGGCCGGATATCTGACCGGAGAGGGAGGAAAGAGTTCATGATCTTTGGTCTTGTCGGTGCGATCCCGTTCTTTTACCTCTTCTTTGTGAGTTCTGGCATCTTTGCGATACTCGCCCTCATGATTTTCGGGTTCTTCCTCTGGTCGACCTTTGCCGTAGCAGTCGCCATGTCCCACGAACTCCTTCCCGGGAACGTGGGACTCGCATCCGGCATGATGCTCGGGCTTGCGATCGGGTTTGGCGGCCTCGGTGTGGCCGTCAACGGCATGATCGCCGACCACTACTCGCTTGCCGCGGCACTCGGTACGATTCCCATCCCTATTGCTGCCGCGGTTCTCCTGACGTGCGTGCTCCTTACCCGTGGAAGACGCTCCGGCAGAAACGCATTGCCACAGCACCGCAGTAAAAGCCGGTATCCTTATATGGTCAGTCAGATTATGGATTATTGAGGATTTATTATGGATAAGACAGGTATTCTTGCATTAATCATCGGAATTGCTCTCTGTGCACTGGGGGGCTTTGCCATATGGACATTCCTTCCCGAGGTCATTATTGCCGTAAAAGGACTGGTTGGGATTGTAGTCGTCTGTATAGCACTCATGCTGATTCTCTTTGGCATCCTGATCATCAAAGACTGAACATATTCTCCGGGGAGCCCGGGGATGAGACACCTTTTTTAGGGGCAATAATCAGGAAAAGTTGTTCCTCATGTAAATATCTCAGGATCTCCCGTAGCGTTCAGGAGGATGCAGTCAGATACTCGTTATTTTGGGGTCCTGCTCTTCCGTGACAGGACTTGGAAGAGCAGGAGGACCCGCATTGACAGGATTTCTGCTCACCCCGGGAAAATACATCCCTGACAGCATTATTATCGTGCGATCAAGGGTAACAACCGCATGCCGTTAATTCTTCCCTTCCAGGTGGAAGAGATGGAGTATGCGGTGGAATATGGGCGTCATGAAAAAACATGCTCTGTAGAAATGATTTCCTCACGAAGAAAAACCGAGTGAAAAACAACCGAAAGATCTAAGGTATGGTGTCTCCTTACAATGTTATGCTAGTAAAGAATAAGGAGATAATTAATAA
>JBAZRZ010000067.1:0-9465 GCA_041662685.1 Methanoregula sp. | reverse complement strand
GATGTCCATTGTCGCTTTCACCCGCAAGCACCTGATTGGTGCTCTTGAAAGCGGACATAAATTATGTCACTATTTTAGGACAGAAATACTGGCACGCTACATTTAATAAACAAAAAGCTTCAATAACAAGCCATTTCTTTATGTTCTTACACGGGTAACGTTGGACGTGAAAACAAATGATGCGTTTTTCTTATCTCTGCACACATCTTGCTGGTACCCAGCCAACAAAAGGAAATGAAACCGGCTGTCCCAGTTGCGCAAAGAAACACGATACCGGGGATTTTGTACACCTGATTTTGAAGGAAAAGCCACGGTTACAAATCTCACGTGCCGTGATGCGGATTTCATAAAAATTCCGGGTATGCACAAAAGGAAATTGTAATTTTTATTCACATTCCCTTTTTATATAAATCTCATGTATATTTTTTAGTAAAAACCGGCAGAACCCCTCTCAAGTTTTCTCCACAGTTTATTATGTGCTTTGATCAAAATATTAAAGAAGATCCTGTTCAGGAATATTGAGCCGAGAGGTTGGAGTGGAATTTAAAAATAAGGTGTTAATTATCGGTTATGGAGCCGTGTCCAAGTGCACACTTCCTATACTGCTCCGGCATGTCAATATACCCCTTGAAAATATCACAATCATTGATTTTAAAAATAAAGACCAGGATCTTAAAGCATGGATTACGGGGGGTCTCCGGTTTTTCAAGAGAAAGGTTACCCGGGATAATCTTGACCAGATTCTCTCTGAATACCTTTTAGAAGGCGGTCTTCTTATTGATCTTGCATGGAACATTGATTGCTGCGAACTGGTCCAGTGGTGTCATGACCACAACGTCATGTATGTGAATACATCAGTTGAAGCCTGGGATCCGGATGCCGAGAAGTTTACTGCCAGCCCCTACGAAAAGACCCTGTATTTCCGGCAGATGAAACTTCACGAACTTACGAAAGACTGGCATGACGGTGCTACCTGTGTCGTAGATCACGGTGCAAATCCCGGCCTGATCTCTCACTTTGCGCGGCAGGGACTCTGTGACATTGCTCGCAGGATGATAGCCGATGATATTGCGCCGGATCCGGTACTGATGAAAAACCTGATCCATGGACAGAATTTCGCCGGGCTTGCCATGGAAACCGGCATAAAAGTTATCCACTGTTCTGAAAGAGATACCCAGATCTCCCGCTCCCCAAAGACCGTCGACGAATTTGTCGGCACCTGGTGTATTGAAGGACTCGTGGAAGAGGGGACAGCACCCGCAGAGATCGGGTGGGGGACCCATGAAAAGGAACCCCCGGATAAATCTGCAGTTCCCCCGGTAGGTCCAAAAAATGAGATCCTGCTTGCAAAGATGGGGATCAATACCTGGGTACGCTCGTGGCTTCCCCACAACGAGATTGTGGGAATGGTCATACGGCATGGTGAAGCATTCGGTATATCTGATCGCTGGACCGTCTGGAAAGATGGCAAGGCGGTTTACCGGCCAACCGTGCATTATGCGTACCTACCCTGTGATGCGACTATCGCTTCGCTTCATGAGCTGAGGGGGAGGAATTACGAACTTCAGCCGAAATTGCGGATCTTAAACGACAGGGAGATCATCAGCGGGTCGGATGCGTTAGGTGCGCTCCTGATGGGCCATCCGTATAACTCGTGGTGGACCGGGAGTATCCTCTCGATAGAAGAAGCAAAAACTCTCGCACCCGGCCAGAATGCAACCACGGTTCAGGTGGGTCTTGGCATAGTTACTGCGATCATGTGGATGATTGAAAATCCCAAGCGTGGTTTCTGTCTTCCGGATGATCTGCCCCATGACTTTGTGTTAGATATTGCAAGGCCATATCTTGGAGAATTCTACTCAGGCGCTTCAGACTGGACCCCGTTGAAAAACCGGGCTGTGTATTTCAAGGAGAATCCGGAGAATGACTATGACCGAAAAGATGTCTGGCAATTCAAAAACTTCTTATTTGTGCAATGAATGAATCATGTAATGACAAAAATCGCAGTCGATGCAAAGGAGAAGAGAAAGAAGAAAGGGACTGATGACGGAGTACACCATATCAGCGATGCCCGTAAGGAACTGTTGCAGGACCTCGCCCGTGAGCATGGTACTCCTATCTTTGTAATCGATCACGAAAAACTTCGTGACAATTATCGCGAATTTCGGGAGAACCTGCCCAAAGTCCAGGTCTATTTTGCCGTAAAAGCGAATTCAAATCCGGAGATTGTCAGGACATTGTATGCTATGGGCAGCAGTTTCGATGTTGCCTCAATGCCGGAGGTCATGATAGTCTATGAAAATATCCGGAAAATGCCCAACAAGGAACGGCAGGACTGGATCTGGGACAAAATAATCTATGCAAATACTATCAAGCCAATCGAAACGTTGGAAGCCCTTGATAAATACAACCCCTTAGTCACATTTGACAATATTGAAGAACTAAAAAAACTCCGAAAGCATGCTCCGCATGCAGGGCTCGTGCTCCGGATCCGGGTGCCCAATACCGGTTCTCTTGTGGAACTCTCCTCAAAGTTCGGCGCTCACCCGGGCGAAGCAGTTGATCTGATTGTTGCAGCTTTTGATATGGGGCTTGTTGTGGAAGGTCTCAGTTTTCATGTGGGCAGCCAGTGCACCAATTTTGAGAACTATGTCCAGGCCCTGCAACTGTCCGCAGATATCATCAATGAGGTTGAGACGCGGACCGGTCGGAAAATCAGGATCCTTGATATCGGTGGCGGCTTCCCGGTGATGTATCATCCCGAGGTTAAATCCTTTAAGATCCTTGCAAAACAACTGAACGCCGAGATAAAACGGTTGTTTCCCAAGGATATGCAGATCCTGGCTGAACCCGGTCGGTTCCTTGTTGCCAATGCCTGCGAAGTCGTTGCAAAAGTCGTTGGTAAATCATTCCGCGATGGGAAACCCTGTTATTATATCAACGACGGGGTCTACCACACGTATTCCGGCCAGGTCTTTGACCTCAGTACTTACCCGGTCCTGTCATTCAAGGAAGGAGAGACCCACATTTCTGCAGTCTTTGGTCCGACCTGCGATGCCTTTGATACTATCACGCTCTCTGCAGAACTGCCGGATCTGGATATTGGCGATCTGGTCTATTCAGAGAATATCGGGGCCTATTCACATGCCTCCTCAACCTACTTCAATGGGTTCCCCCCGGCAAAGGTTGTGCATATCAACAAGTGATTTTTTTTTTACGGGAGATTCCTTTCAGAGTCTCTCTTTTTCTTTCACGGCGCATTATTCCGGCAGGCCGGGTAGTTCAGAGCATAATCCCGAATGCCTTCGTTCCACGGGGTGAATCCGATACAGACTTTTGGTTTGGTGTCATGAATTTTACAGTAAACCTTTCCGTTTTCCGCCCGCCAGAAAAAAGGGCAGTACGTTAATGTCCGTCCATCCGGATCAGTCTAGTAGTCGATGCGGATAATGCGGGGCAGGTCATTGATTAAAAGATCCCGCCCTGTGCACCGTTTCCCATTCGCGAATCTGATCAAAACATGTTCAAGGATATCCTGTCGGTTTGCTAAAATCCACGGGATGAGATCTTCGATCGCCCCTTTCTGTTCCCAACCCCACTTCTCACAGCACTTACCGCATTGCAGACATTCCTGAACAAGGATCATGGGAAAATTGCCATCTATCGTTGGCTGAAATTGAGGGGATGTATTTTTTTAATGGGGGTTATCGGATTAACATTCTTATCCAGCATAAAAAATGGCAGAGGAAATTTCCGGTTCATTCAAAATACCGCATGTTACGCAGACCGGATGCTTTTTGAATTGTAGGACGGACAGGCTGGCCGGGTAGTACCGTCCCACGAGAACTCTGCGCTGCATTCATTACAGCTGCAATCAGGACACCCGGGATCAAAAACATAAATTGCAAACGGTTCACCCGTTATATTATCGTTCATGTTAAATAGTGATAATTGGGGATTGGAAAAAATAAAGCTTCTGAAAAATATGGACCGGAAATGGACTCAGTTTTTATAAACTGTATGCAAGGTAAATGCAAGGTAAAAACGAGGAATAAAAATTGGAATGATCCCACTTGTTATAAGGTGGCAAAGGTACCTGTTCTGGTATCGCCATGAACAGAAGGGATAAAAATGGCGATTATTTTTCCTGCCGTTTAAAAATTCCAAGGATCGTTGAAATAATTCTTGAGATAAAACTCCCGGTCAAAGGAGCGGTGTCTTTGTCGGGCCCCGTTTTTCCTTTGATGGCAGTCCCCTTGTTCTCTTGTGATCTGCCAACACGGTGTGGGCTGCCTCTTGAGGAGGTATCCGTCCCGGAACCAATCGCACAGGGTATTAATGCTTCGGGGGATGCAGGCTTGTTATCAAGAGTTCTTGCAGTTAAAGGGCGGGGTTCATGGGCAACAGGGTGTTTTTGTTCCGCAAAATGGATAACTTTCTTATCTGGAGAATCAGTTATTCCACATATGGATTTTCCTGGGGGCGTTTCTGAGGGAAGCGGGTGAGGAGCGGCATGTACTTTAGAAATTTCTGTCGGGAATGAAGGTCCGGAGATCTCGGGGTCACATTCGGGTAAACCTGAAGGGGATTTAGCCGGTACCATTATTTCCGGTTCTTCCAAAAGGCCCCCGCTCCCAATAAGAGGGTCAAAATCCGCAGTTTCAGGAATTACATTTGTATCCTTCATATGGCTATCCGGCAGCTAAATATCCGGAATTGTGGGGCACTCCGTAACGGCCACGTTATGAGCGCTCACTTCTGTCTCAAAGATCTCTGTGGCGGACGAATTCGTCTGGTCATCAGTAATACGCTGCGAATCCCTGAGTTCTGGTTGTACTGCTGCATCAATCCCCCCTTCTGCAAGTGGACTCTCAATCCCGCTCTCATCCCTTGCAGGTACCGGCCCGGCACATTCTTTTTTTTTCAGCATCCCGTGCAACCGACTCCTGCATCTCACGGCAGAGTTTCTCTTCCAATAAGCCTTCCTGTTGTATCCGGTTCTCTATCGCCACAATTACGGCTTCAAGATCCGTGCGGATCTTGTTGTCGTCATCATGGAGAAGGGAATGCTGAACCTTCAGATTCTGGAGAAGGCTCCGATCCACTTCCTGGCTTGTAGTCAGCGCTGTATATTCATCGATCCTGTCCTGCCCGACTCCCGCAGATCGCCACGACACTATGCTTGCGTTGTTTGCCTTTTGACGTGCGAGCACTTTTTCTATCGCTTCAATAAGTTTTTTTTTTGGGGGTTATTGGTTTTGTGATAAAATCATCGATACTGATCCTATGCTCTTCTGCTTCTTTTGCACTGATCTTTTTCGCAGAGAACATCAGGATCGGAATATACCTTGTATCAGGATTTTCCTTGATTCTTGAGAGCGTCTCCCATCCGTCAATGGGCTCCATCATGATATCGAGAATAATAATTGACGGTTTCACATTCCGAAGAATATCGAGGCATTGCTGCCCCCCATAGACTGCAATCGGCCGGTAACATTTTTTTAAGATTGCAACGAGTCCATCTACGATAAATGAACTGTCATCTACGATAAGAATAGTATCAGGCAATGACATCAGGCACCATTGTTCGTTTTTTTAAGTTTTGGGTCATGGTCTCTTCAGATGGCCGGTTATGGAGATTTTGAGGTATAGGGTGATTAATTAATGCTGATTAGGTATCAGGTTACACTATATGTACTAAATTTGATGATAAAATGCAATGATAAGAAAATGTTCAATCCATGAGTTTGTCTCCCCACGGACCTTTGACTGGTTCAGCGTCTCTTGATTTGTATGCTTCTGCATGGGAAAAAATCTGCCAAAATATACGTCGTGACCGGTTAAGAAATATGCAAACCAGATGTCGATCCGGTGTAAACAGGATCGTGGAACGCCTCTCAATGATATTTATCAGCGCATAATGCCAGTGTATCACATCATGTACCATTCATGGTGAGGAAAATCCTTACCGGATCTGGTTTACGTGCAAAACTTTACCAATAATCAATGATAATTCCACATTGACATCGAAATATGTCAAAGCAGATAATGATAGGAGTTAGTGAAAAACCATGTCAAATGAAACTGCAGACCAGATGGTAACCGTGGGTGTTGCCAGTGCTGATAGGTATAAGATCCAGACCGCAGAAGCACTCGAAGAAGCTGCCCGCAGATTGCGGAGTGCTGACGTATCGGCAAAAGGTGAGGATGTCAGGACTCTCTTAAACGATGTCGAATCCCGGGTACACCGGATTAAAGCAGATGTAAGTGCAGGGTACGAAAGAATTGAGGCAGATTACCATAAAAAAATCGAGCCTGTGGAACACATCATCATCGAACATCCCATTCCCGCAGTACTGATCACAGCCGGCGTTGGTGTTCTCATCGGCATGTTAATCTTTAGAAACCGCGACTAACCGAGAGTGCACATGGACTCAAGTGTCGGCATCGATGATACATCGATAGAATCAGAGTTCGCCAGAACGTACAAATATATCGATCTTTACATTCAGCAAAAAACAGATCTGTTCCTGCAGAACTACGTGTTCGAACCCTTTGACTTCCTGTTCAAACGGATTATGTGCCTGTCGGTCATCGTTACTTTACTGGCAGTAGGTATCATAACTTTCGTATTGGGAGTGATCTTCTTACTCTCCACGGTCGTTCCCCTCTGGGCAGCTTTGTTGATTACCGGAGCGGTTATCTTTGCATCCGGAATAATTATTGCGTACATAGTCTTATCCGATAAAATTGTCTTAAAGACCCCGACTGCGGAGATGATTAATCCTGGAAAACCATAGGCAGATAACCGAGGAAGACCTTCTTGTCACCGAAGCGTTGATTGCGGAATCCTATGGCCGGCTGAAAAAACACGTTGTTAAGGCCCCCGGCCGGGCACTCGGCCCCCTCACTCAGACGATCAGCCAGCACCCGTTGGAAGCAGCGGCCACCGCAGTAGGTGGAGGTATAGCCGCGTACGGAATTGCCAGAATGATCACTCCAGACGATAGTGGAAAAGAAAATAAAAAACAGCATGGCAAAAAAAAGAAAGCAAAGCGCCGGCATGATCCCATGATGGATATTCTATCGGCAATTATTCCGCTGGCCATCCCCTATCTCACCGGTTATCTCGAAAAATACCTGGGCCCCCGTCAGGAAAGCACGCACGCCAAACGCCCACAGCAGGACTAGAATTTCCGGTATATAACCGGATATTTTTTTTTAAATGCGATGTTCGGGAATTATCAGGGATATTTTCCTGAATGGTGATCTGATCGCATGTTTCTCAAATCCTGGTCGTACTATAAGTAAAATATCCGATCCCGTGCAGCGAGCAGTGAATGAATACTGTTCACCATGACGGATAGTAGTGAGAGTGTTACGCATTGATCTGTTGCGGATCGAACGCTTTTTGCAGGGTTTTTTCCACCCATCACGCTTTACGCAATGAACACCAATAATATTAACATAACAATCGGTTTTGGCAATCATGAACGCTCCCTTATCAAGGGTATGTTCACTTACCCATACTTTGCTAAACCATTTTTATCCGCATGGAACGAACACGAGATCAGGCTATATTTCGCCCTGAGAGAACACCCATCATACATTCTTAAAGCAATGATAAAAAATTCCGTAAAACCTGAAATTCCCGGAACCCGAAGCGGGTATGTTATCCGGTTCACCTGCCCCGAATGCTCCACAGAAAATGCCATTGTCAACAAATCCCCGCGAGATCACTATAAAGAGACCCGGGATGCAGCGTGCAAGCAGTGCAAGAAGCGCTCCCGGATCATTACCCCGGGCATGCACCACACGGCATAATAATACCGTGTAATCACTTTTAAAATGCACACGAGTGCACTTACCGGGAAATCCGGTCGCCCAACCAGAAAATAACGTACAGGGAATCGAATAATCCCTAAAAATGAATTGAATTTTTTTTTTATTTTTATCAGGTTATTGCTTTCTTCAGATGAAGATCCAGCACGCCATTTTTCAGAGTGGTCCTCGCTCCACTCTTTGTGACGGGTACTGGAAGCAGGATGAGATGATGGAGCGAAAAGTATCTCTGTTCGGGAGGATTCTGCCCATCATCTCCTTTCCTCTTCCTGTCGGTTGCAGGAAATTTTCAAGATATCCGGATTGACCAGATCTACAGAAATTACCGATATATCCATTCCAGGGATTATATCCACCGTTACCATCACTTCATCATCGTACTCATATACTTCCGCGTTCAGGTTATGCAGGTACTGGCACATGATTTCGGATCTTTCTTCAGCGGGTAACAGTGGATTATCAGTTGGTTCAAGAGCAAGCTGGAACACAGGTAGTCCATGGATGCTTTGAGTTCATCGAGTTCGTTATAGATTGATCGGTGATAACGTCGTACCATTTTTCTACCTCCTTTTTTTTTTGTTGCCCGGGTGCTGATCCACCTGGATACATTGACGAGTGTTGTTGATGTCAATATAGATATCGCCATCATGGAATTTGGGACCCGTCAGTCTTGGTGAGCACTACAAAAATCGCTGATAACGAGCGAAAACAAGTATCGTGAAAAAACAGAAACAAACTGATGTACTGGAGAGATAACCGGACATATGAAAAACGAATGATTGTGATGATGAAATTAAGGGAGATTTCCTTATGGGAACAGGAAAACTGAATGAATCAATTGAGAGGAGGATTTCTCTTAATAATCAGTTAAATCCGGTTGCTGGCTCAAGATCCTGATATCCTGGGTGTTTTCCAGCAGACCCGCAAGGAATTTTCCTGCCCATGGTTCATTTTCATATTCGAAAAATGGACGGTATGAACCCTGTATTATTGCATTCTCCTTTTCAAACCGCAGCAAACCAATAGGAGATCCACCCAGCTAGACCAGTTTGTTTAAGTCATTTAAGGGTACTCTTCCGGAACTGAATACAAATTTCATCTCGCTCGGAAATCCGACTGCAATTGCAACAAGAAATGTGTTTTTTGCTTCTGCACGCATCTCATAGATAAGATCAGATGTATTTCTCATGCTTCAACCTTCAATGGATTTTTTAATTCATCGCATAAATAATTCGCTTTTTTGTCAAAATGTATAATTTGTGCCGATCTTGAGTTCCCCCTTCGGCGAAGACCCGTTTTTTCTGACCCCCGATAGCAAGGGATATCGTCCCCCAATGATGCGCCACCGCAATGTCCATTAACCGGGTTCATTGTTCGGGTTTACCTTTTTTTTTTTTAATACGAACGATGGCGTGCAATGGTTTGGTATCTTTGCTGCCCGTGAGATATTGGCTACCCTGTAGAAAACCTTGCTCCAAACAAAGTGTATGAACTTGTCAAGGTTCGCGAGAATGTTCTTACATGAGATTTCCTTCATCTGGATCTGATATATACGGGATTTCAAGTCAGCCCCGTATCTTCTTTTCAGGACAGAGAATTTGGTTTTGACCAGGAAACGTTTAC
>JBAZRZ010000066.1:0-9498 GCA_041662685.1 Methanoregula sp. | reverse complement strand
AATCCTTGGATGGATGACTCCGTCATCAGTCTACATGAACAAAATCAATTTCAACAAAGACCGAAAATATATCAAAAGCGGACAAAAACTCTGTCAACAAAACGGACATTAATTGTGGCACGCTACACCTATCTAATCAAATATTTTTGTGATTGTGTTCTGGAGATTTTTAAGTGTGACCCCATCCGACCCATCCAAAGTTACCCGTGATCCCCGGCCCATATCTATCGGGATGGCCTGTCGGGCTTGTCGGTGGCGGGATGCTCGTCCGCAAATGGTGGATAAGAAGACAGAACCCGGCGCTGTTCCGGGAGTACGATTAGTGCAGGTAACAATAAAAAAAAAAATTTCAGATTATTAAAAAAATTACTTGGGATGTTTCGGGGACTCCAGGAGCTGGATCTCCCGGATGATCTCCCGGTGAAAGATCAGCAGCATGTCGCTGATCATCCCGAACATGAAGATCTCAATACCCACCACGATAAGAAGCACGGTAAGAATAGTGAGCGGAATGTGTTCGATGTTGCGCATCCACTGGATCAGGACATAGACGCCCACGAGTAAACCAAGAAGGGTGGTGAACAGGCCAATCATGCCGAAATAGAACATCGGGTTGTTCACCCGCGCAAGCCGGTATATGGTGCTGACGATCTTGATGCCGTCATGGAATGGCGAGAGTTTGGTAGCGGTTCCCGGGCGGCTCGAATATTTTATGGGCACAACCATGACCCGCTGGCCGTTTCTGACCGATTCAACCGAGATCTCGGTTTCGATCTCAAACCCTTTCTCTTTTAAGTGCATCTGCTGGATTGCCAGTTTGGTAAAAGCGCGATACCCTGAAAGGATATCGTGCAGATCCCGGCTGTGGGCAATCTTGAAGAGGAGGTTGAGCATATGGTTCCCAAAAAGATTGAGATGGGAAAAGGATCCCTCTTCAGCATTGATGAGGCGATCCCCGATAACCTGATCGAATCCCAGGAACAGGGGAGTGAGCATCTTCTCGGCATCTTTTGCAGAATAGGTGCCATCACCGTCAAGCATGAGGAGATAGGGCTGCTCTATAACCTCAAAAGCCTCGATGATCGCATTTCCTTTCCCCTTGCCGGATTGTGTGCGGATGGTTGCCCCGGCTTCCCGGGCGCTTTTCACGGTATTGTCTGAACTCTTGCCATCAATGACCAGGATATGAGTATAACCGAGTGCCGTAAACTCCCGCACGACCGTGCTGATAGTCGGGGCCTCGTTCAAGGTAGGAATTAATATGCAGACCTCATCTTTGTTGAATTTCATTGGTATAGTATTTTTAATAGAGTGGCATAAGTGCTTCTATGCACATCCCAAAAAAAGGGTTGCGCGCTTTTGGTATTGCGGAAAGTTTTTCCGGCCGCACCCGCTCTACGTTAGCCGGCGTGGTGATGCGAAAGGATCTCCGAATTGACGGTTTTGCTTTTAGCAGAGTGACGGTCGGGGGGATGGATGCTACCGATAGTATTCTTGGTATGGTAAAGGGCCTGGACCGGCGGGATATCAACGTGATTATGCTCTCCGGTTGTGTAATTGCCTGGTTCAATGTGGTAGATCCTGCACGGATTTCACAGGAGACGGAAATTCCGGTAATCTGCATATCTTACAAAGATTCGGACGGGCTGGAAGGGGATATCAGGCATCATTTTCCCGGAGATGAGCAGAGAATTACTGCATACAGGCAAT
Organism: Methanoregula sp.; assembly: GCA_041662685.1. Taxonomy (GTDB): domain Archaea; phylum Halobacteriota; class Methanomicrobia; order Methanomicrobiales; family Methanospirillaceae; genus Methanoregula. Next base: position 7,788 of record JBAZRZ010000066.1, on the reverse strand, counting down.
TGGGTGAGCGTATACCCGTCATTCTTCACACGCACCAGAGCATTTTCCTGCGTGCGTGGGGGCTGGGCCTGATCGATGCTGCGAAATTGTGCAACGATTTCACCCTCGAGGGAAAGATTCCCGAACCTCTTCGTGTGGCGCGGCTTTGTTCACGTTCCCTGGTAGATTGTGGGCCCGCACAACCTCCTCCTCTCACTCATAAAACGGATTGCCCGGAGGAGAGTATTCATAAATATTAGCGGAGAATGAGAATAACAGAAACGATTACGTGGAGTTGAATTGATTTGACACAGGACGAAAAAAATGCACGTTGGGTATGCCTGGAATGCCACTACATCTATGATCCGGTTAAAGGAGACCCCAAGAACGGAATTCCCTGCGGAACTGCATGGAAAGATGTGCCGGATACCTGGCGCTGCCCTGAGTGCAAAATCTTTAAGGCAAAAAAAGGCGTGTTCAAACGACTGGATGATTGATCTTATTATCCGGCATTTTTTCTTTTTTTTTTTTTTTTGATATTTTTTTATGCGGTATACGTGTGGCGTGCAATGATCTGATCGGTTGTAGTATCGTACACTTCGAAGGTGACCACGTCTCCCGGGTGGAATGTCCAATCCTTGTAATTGATACTGATCGCTAAATCAGAATACCATGTTTGTCCACTCATCCCCTTGATATTCTGGATACCAAAATGGTGTGAACTGATAAAATCGTGCCCGTTCATTGTTGAAATGATGCAATCCAGCGGGATCCCGTTTTTGTAGGTCTTTGCGTATAAGTTCTGGTTTTTATATCCGATCGAACCCGTGTTTTTCACTACCATAAAGCTATCCAAATGTGTACCATGTGTTATCTGGGTTATTTTAAAAATCGCAGGCACGTCATTATCCTGCCATGCATGACTGGGCATATGAAAAAGAAGGAGGACCAGCAATGCGAGAATTATCGTTATCGCTATGGTGAGGATACCGCCAATTACCGGGGATGTGGCATCAGTATTCTCTGGAAATAATGACAATATACGATATAAAAGATACAAGATTATATTTTTATTGAAATTGTTCTCAAAGGGGAAATAATCTCACGCATCGGCAAACACCGTATCATAAAAAAATTGCACGGGAGATTATACCCTTTTTAACCGCTCGATTAAGCACCTGAATGATGGTATCATTGTGGGTGGCTCGTGTAAAATGTCCGGCCATAATCCGCATGCATTGAACATTCCTTTGATCCGCTGCACATGGGTATTCCGGAGGAACAAAACTCGCGAACCCCGGATTGTTTTTAAAATCCCTTCAATAACCCGTGAACATAAATATCACGGGCACTAAGCATTTCTATAAGGATAATCGTCCTCCCTTACGGATTGTCATTACATATCCTCCCCATCTGATGTTTCCCAGACCCCTGACTCCCGGCAAAAAGGCCGGGTACTCTACCTTGAAGGTCTTGCACTGGGACACGAGGGACGACACTCGAATGCACTCGTCTCATTCTCTCTTGCGCTTGCGGTGGACCTGACACTCGCGCTGGCGTGGGTAGGCCGGGGCTTTGCCTTAGGAAAACTGAGGTGGTTTGAAGAAGAGATCATCTGCTACGATCGCGCCCTTAAAATCTATCCGTTTTTCCTGTCGGCTCACGTGAAAAAAGGCATGGCCTTGATCAATATCAAACGCTACCGGGAAGCAATTGAAGTACTGGATCGTGCCCTGACTATCGATCCCGGAAATGCCAAAGCCCTTTACCGGAAAGGTCTCTCCCTGAGTATGGTGTCCCGCATGAAGAAGCGATACAATGTCTTGCAAAAGCACTTGAAATTGAACCGGGAATTGCTGATGCGTGGGTTGTGATGAGCAACTCCTGTTTCATGCTCGGTAAACTTGAAGAATCGGCCCACGCATTTGACCAGGCCTATTATCTCGATGCAAAAGATGTCCGTACCGGTATTGTGAAGGGGCTTTCCTTTTTAAAAGGCGGGAAATGTGACGATGCACTCCGGTGTTTTTCCGATGTGTACGGTGTCCTTCTCAGATAATGGGGGTACATCTATTTGCTGGCACGTACCCGGGATGAACTGGCCTTCCTTTTGAATACTCCGCATTTTTATGTATCTCGCACGAACAAAGGAGTATGGATGTTGAGGAGTATATCCGCAGAAATATTGTCGCAGGTGCGGACCGGGAAACCTTACACAAAAATCTTACCGATCGCATTCTTGAAATAAAAAATGTCAGGAATGCCTATGCAGATGAATTCTCCCGGGCGGTGATTGAAGAAGTCAGAAACACCCTTGGACTGAAAGGTGACTTTTTTGAGTTCAAACCCGCCGGTGTAAAGATGGGGGAGTTTGGCGTGGGGTCCCGGGGACAAGGCGACTTTTTTGCCCACCGCCAGATCGCCCGTATCATCGGAAAAACATCGGCCTCTGTCGGTGTGGATGAGATGGATGATGCGGGTGCAGTCTGTGCAGAGGGAAAATATATTGTCTGTACTGTCGATGGCATGCACTCCCGTCTCTCCGATTACCCGTTCCTTGCGGGTTTTCATGTGACCCGGGCAACGCTCCGCGATGCCTATGTGATGGGTGCAAAGCCCATCATGCTCTTTTCCGATATCCATGTGGCTGATGACGGGGACGTAGCAAAGATTTTTGATTATACTGCGGGGATTACGACCGTGGGCGAAGCGATGGATGTGCCGCTGGTCACGGGTTCAACATTACGCATTGGTGGGGATATGGTGCTGGGGAGTCGCCTGACCGGTTGTGTAGGTGCGGTCGGGGTTGCCGAACATCTCACTGACCGTAAAGCGACAACTGCCGGAGATGTGATTCTCATGTCAGAAGGAGCCGGTGGAGGGACGATTGCAACCGCAGCGATATATTCGGGATTTCCCGAGGTGGTTGAACGTACGATCAATATCAACTTCCTCAACGCCTGCGAGACCCTGATGAAAAGTGATGTTTTCTCCCGAATTCATGCGATGACCGATGTGACGAACGGGGGATTGCGAGGCGATGTTTTCGAGATGGCAGAGACGGCGAATTGCCGGATCGTGATCGATGAATCAGCGACTACTACGTTAGTTGAGCCTCATGTCCGGGCAATGCTTGAGAAACTGGAGATCGACTATCTCGGGGTTTCTCTCGATGCCCTCCTCATTGTAGCTCCCCCCGATGCTGCAGCAGAGATCTGCCGCGTGGTAAAAACAGCCGGGGTCCGGATGCACTCGGTTGGTTATGTTGAACCGGGCAAACCGGAATCGGTGCTCATCATGGATGGAAAGGAGTGTGACTTCACCCCGAGGTTCCGGGAGTCTGCTTATACCCCCGTGAAAAAGGTTGTAGATACTGACACGCGTAATTTTGAAGCAATGAAAGAAGGGGTGCTGCATGCCGCTGAAGCTGCGATGCAGAAAAAGGAGCGCGTTCTTTTGAAACTGCAAAAAAAATAAGATCCCTTTTTTCAGGGATTATCGTTTTTTTAGCAGGAAAAATCTGCTATTTTTTTATTGTGATTTCCCCCAGTGTAAGGGTTGCGGCGACGCCTCGTCGGGACCTCGCTGGGCAAGGCATTTTTTCCGAACCGCGCTTATAAGAAAACTCCCCCCGAACCATCGCGGGGCGTCCCACAAGGGGCGGCGGCATGTATCGTTAATGGGATAGGGGGGCATCAACCCACCGGTGTTTTTTCCCTGAGAACAAATGAAGATGCTTATTCCAGTGGCTTCTTCGCGCTCACACAGATATTGTACGCCAGCTGCGGGACTCTCTTCTCAACAAAGGGTTCGACTTTTCGGGCGAAGTTGAAAAGCGGATCGATCATATCGATATGGGCAAAGGAGCACCAGGATACATCCACGTCTGAAAATCCCACCTGGGAAAAGAGACTGTTCATCTCATCCTCATCGTAATAATGCTCCCCGAAATCCTTCATCACAAGATGCTTGATCTTCATCTTCTCCCCGAGTTGGTAGAGAGCCGGGATTCCCCGGGTAAGTAATTTTTTTCCAAGGGTGCAGATTGAGATGACTCCCCCGGGTTTTAATACACGGTAGGATTCGCTGAGCATTGCATGGGGATCTTTTACGTAACTGAACACCAGAAGGCTGGAAACGGCCTCGAATGAATGGTCACAGAAAGGGATTTTTTCTCCGGTTCCGACAATAAATTCGCTGGTGGGACACCGGTGGTATGCCCGCGAGATCATCTTACCACTGATATCAAGTCCAACCGCAGCACCCCCGTTTTTGATAAATTTTTCTACAAATAGTCCGGTTCCGCATCCGATGTCAAGGAGTTTTCCCCAGTGGGGTAACGGGCGCATGAGCCGGCTGCTGATATGCGCGTGGTAACTCCTTCCCCGGTGATGATCGTAATGATGATCATACACATCGGCGATGGAATCGTAATGGTGCTGGATTTTATTCTCTTTGGTAACGCTCATGAAAACACCTTATGGACCTTTGTGGTAAATGCCCCGATCTGGACAAATTCGTTGTTGCTGTGCCGCATTTTCAATTCGGCATCGGCCAGTGCAATGGCGATCTCCGGGTGATTGTACTCCCTGCGGGTAATAATCCTGATCTGCTCGAGCACTTCACTGCCAGACAATCCGTAATCGATCATCAGGGATTCAAGCCTTCTGATGGCGCCACGCATATCCCCATCCTTGATTGCCTTGATCGCAGATGCTGACACATTAGCAGTTTCTGATTGATCAATCTCAAAGAGACTGTGACATTTTCCGGTTTCTAACGCGACCTGTAACAGGAGGATTGCCCGGCGCGTGTCTCCATGTGCTGCCTGCACAATCAATTCAAGATCATCATCGGAACAACCCTGTTTGTCGGTTGGTTCGTTTTCCTTTATTGTGCGCAGGTAATCCAGCATCACGGTCTGATCAACCGGGGCAAAAAACAATGGCAGGCAGCGGGATGCAATTGCAGGTATAATCGAACTCTGGTTTGTGGTAGTAAGGATAAACCGGCAGGTACCACTTGAGCGTTCCATAATCCGCCGTAACGCCTGCTGCGCATCCAGGGTAAGTGCATGGGCATCTTCAAAGATCATCAGTTTGAATCCGGTGTCCAGCGGGCGCAGGGAGGCATACCATTTGATGATATATTTGAAATTGTTAATGAGCGACTGGTTCTTCTGGTAGAGATGGGAATAACGTTCATCCTGTTCAAGAAAGGCTTTACCCTGGGAAAAAAGGTCACCGGTCGGGAATAAGAAAGTATTGAGTTCCCAGTTTTCCCCGTACAGTTTTTTAGCAAAGCATTCCATTGCTGCACTTTTTCCCGTCCCGTGCGGCCCGGTAAGTATCAGGTGAGGCAGGGTCTTTTTTTCAGCAAAGGATGAAAGAAGGTTAATTGACGGATCCTGGCCCAGAATCTCTTTAAATTCTTTCGGGCGGTATCTCTCAATCCATAGCATGGTTCAGCCTCAGGGTTATCTCACGTATAGCTTCTGACAAAAGATAATGATTGTCAACTGAACCGGTGAGCTGCCTGCACTCAGGTTCGAATAGCTCGTTGCAGGCACGGGTAATGCCGGGGAGTGCGCGGGTGAGTTCATCGACAATGGTAAGTGTGGCTGAGCGGGCTGAACGGGAGAGGGGGTTGAGATCGATTACAATCACCGTCTTTCCCATACCCACCAGCGCCTCACACCGGTCCCCGTCTTCAAGTGGAACAAGCACGACATCAGCAGAATACATTCCGTCCCGCCGGCACCACGCCCGGTCATGGGAGAGCGGGAGTAACCGTTCTGCCTCTCCGGAAAAAACATCTGCTCCCGCTTTGCAGAGCAGGTCTTCGATCTGTTTCACTCGTTCTTCTGTCCTGTGAAAAAGATTGACTTCAACAATTGCCCCGCTTGCCTCCTGGAGGGCAGCAATCTCCTGTGCAGCCAATGCTGCGGTGTTGCCGTTCACCGAAATAACCGGATGCTGGGCGGATTTCAGTATCGCTGCTGCGATCCGTTCAGCCAGCCGTGCACTATCCGTTGTCTTCTCTCCGATGAGGTAATTGAATGCTTCGCCCCTTCCGTGGGCGGTAAGTCCTTCCATTGATACGATGCCGGAACGGGCGGACTGTGCCAGGTTCTCGCGGGTGACCAGTGAATGATACCGGGGATGATCCTTAGGAATCACGCTCATCCCTCCACGATTTTTGGTCCGGTGGGAGATACCCGGAACTCATAGACTTCACCAAATGGGGAGAGCAGATCACGGGCTTTATTTCCATAGGCAAAGACGCCGTCTCCGAGCATGGTCATGCCAGCCGGAACATTTTTCTGTTCACAGATCTTAAACACCTTTTTTACCGGGTCCGTTATGAGTCCGCTCCGCTCGGCAAACTGTTTTGAAAGTGTGAAAAAATCCCGCGCATCAGAGGGAGTGCTGGAGGGAAATGCCGATGTAACCTGTTTCATCCGGGCAGGTGATCCAAGAACCGTCGGGGTATGAATGGGGCCAAAACTTATCGAATACAGGGGTTCAGGAAGATCGAAAAACCGTTCAATCCGGGCATCGATACCCGGGCCCTGCCGGATGACACGACCCCCTGCCTGCGCTGCTGCCACATCGCCAAGCCCGGTCCGGTGCTCAACCTCAATCTCGTGGGAGTAGCAGGCAATGTCCCGGGGGGTTAAACCGATGGTAAAAAAATGGTTCAGGGCAGTAGCCGTAGCCAGAAGCGCCGCAGCGGACAGTCCGAAACCCGCTCCAATGGGCAGATGACATTCCGTAGTAACAGACGCCGTTACTTCCAGTCGTTCCATGAGCGAAGTGAGTGGTGGCGATTCAGCAGAGATCGCAGTTACGGTTCGATCGGTTGCCCGGTGTCTGATCTCAACGGTGGGAGTCTTTGTCAGTGCAACTGTCGATGTAACTCCTTCTGTGATGACAATGCCTGCACCGATACTACCCGTAGTTAGCAAGGTGCTCCCCTCCACTTTTTTAAAATAGCCGGAAATGTGGCCCGGGCAGAATGCTACAACGGTGTTGTGTCTGATGAGGAGCCCTCCATTATGTATGTGAACATAGTTTGATGTTTTTCCTCATTAATGAATCCTGTTAAGGATTTTGTACTATTCTGCAATTTTACCTACAAATCATTATGCAGGAAATGAACGTTCCCGTGAAAATATCTTCCTTTTAACGTAACCTGATTTCATGTCAACCCTTAAGATCCGGTTGTTAATTGCAGGTCGCGACGTATTCTGCGGATATGCCCGATATTTATTGTACGGGTGGTGAGCAGGCAGAGAGATACACATCGTGGTAGGGAGCGATAATCACATTCCCCTCAGGGATCTGGAGGGTCATATGAACAAACGATCCCCATTCAACCAGGGGGGAAATTTTCCGGGTTGTTGCCAGCATACTGCGTGCAATCTTTAAGAGCGGTTCAATATCCACATCTCCCATCAGGAAAATGTTGCGCTCATCATTAAATACGGAAATGGCGACAATTCCATTGAGTTTTTTAATCTGGCCGATAAGTTTGATATCGGATTCTTCCAGCACAACCGGTTGCGGAACGGTGGCAGGCTCCTTCATTGGGATCTCTGTGGGTGGAAATAATGGCCGCTCTATAATCTCTGCTCTGTAGAAATGATTTCCTCACGAAGAAAAACCGAGTGAAAAACAACAGAAAGATCTAAGGTATGGTGTCTCCTTACAATGTTATGCTAGTAAAGAATAAGGAGACAATTAATAAATCGTCCGGTCGGTTTATCAGTTTTATCAAACATGCATATTCCCTTGTCCAGTCTACTCG
>JBAZRZ010000065.1:0-9670 GCA_041662685.1 Methanoregula sp. | reverse complement strand
AACTCTTAAAGCGGATTCGATTAGTCCAGCTCGGATCCATCAGGGTACCAACAATGTCTGGGGGAAATATCGAAAGGAGATGACCGACAATTTGGATTTCGTCCGGTATCGTAAACGTTTCCTGGTCGAAACCAAATTCTCTATCCTGAAAAGAAGATACGGGGCTGACTTGAAATCCCGTATATATCAGATCCAGATGAAGGAAATCTCATGTAAGAGCATTCTCGCGAACCTTGACAGGTTTATACAATTTGTTTGGAGCAAGGTTTTCTACAGGGCAAAAATTCTCAACCGGATCCCGATTTGAAATTTTTCAGCAGACTTTGATACAGTACGGGATCTCGTACTAGTGTTTGCCACTCTCCCAAACCCGCTCCGCCAGCAGCACCAGCCCCTCGTACCCCTCCAGCACCCGGCTCCACCGCTCCGGTACAGCATCCGCTCCCCAGTATGCCCCCGCCAGCGCACCACAACACGCACCAACCGTATCAGCATCCCCGCCAAGATTGATCGCAGAGAGAATCGCCCCCTCAAGTGTCCGGGCATTCATGAAGCAGGACAAGGCCGCATGCGAGCACAGCACGCTATCTAAGGATGGATCCGGCTTATGCTCATCAAAACTGCCAAGCACCGCATGCACCTCCGGGTCCGTGCAGAGCGTGAGTGCATGCCGGAATGCCCGCGACCGGGACATGCCCCGCACCATATCGCTCACCATCACGTTCAGGAACGCAGAGCAGTGGCCGGCAACCGGATCGTAATGCGTGAGCCGCGAGCAGGTGATACTCATCGCATATACTTCCGGTGCGGGATAGACGATCCCCAGCGGGAAGCCCCGCATCACGCTGCCGTTCGTCCGGCTGCCCCCACGGCGCTGGTGCACCAGCCATGCAGCCTGGTGCGGCAGGGTCCCGGCATTGACCAGATCAAAGAATAATGATGATGTGGGACCGTACCATTCCGGGCGGTTTTCGTACCCGGAAAATAACCGAGATATAAGGTCTTTTTGGTTCAATCCCCTGCATGCAGCGAGCGATTCTGCAACTGCCATGGCCTGCAGGGTGTCGTCGGTGATTGCACCCTTTTTCCGGAAATGGCGCCCACCGGGACGCATTTCAGTCACCCACGCTTCAGGTTGAAGAGATTCTTCCAAAGGCGCACCCATTGCGTCTCCAATTGCGAGCGCAACCAGTGATCCTACGTGCCGCAGGTTTCCCAATATAAATGTCACCAACAAGCTATATGTGTAGTCCACAAAATAGTATCTCCCTGGAAAAGGTGATAGTGTGCAAAAAGAAGAATTGCTACATTTACATATGCTGATGATTCACATCAAGAAGTATTACGAAGGCATCACCAATGAGAAAATTCAGACAGAACGTTATACCTCGCTGGAAATTTCCCCTGTTCATATCCATAGAGACAAAAAAGCCCACAAAGACGCTCTCCTCACCCTCGGGGATGAGATTGTGTCTCATATCCACGGCAAAACCCTGCATGTGGTGAACTATTCTTCAGATGCTGTATCGCAAAAAGTTGCAGCAGAACATTAAATCTTATGGATGAGGCGCTGGCATTCCGGGAGATGATCTCCCGCATCCTAACCTTACCGCCCGGTGATGACGCGATCGTTGCGGTAAAGATCGACATCTGCAAGAAGTACCGGCTCTCCGCAGTGCCGAAAAACTCTGCGATTCTTGCTGCTGCCTTACCGGAGGAGAAGAAAATCCTGCGGAAGATCCTGCTCGTTAAACCCACCCGGACCCTCTCGGGTGTGGCCCCGGTAGCGGTAATGACCTCGCCGGCTCCCTGCCCGCATGGCAAATGTCTCCCCTGCCCCGGAGGACCTGAGCACCCCTACCAGTCCCCCCAGAGTTACACCGGGGAAGAACCGGCTGCACTACGGGCACGGGAACACAACTATGATCCGTTTATGCAGGTGCATGCCCGGCTCGAACAGTTCGAGATCCTCGGGCACCTGGTGGACAAGGTGGAGCTGATTGTGATGGGCGGGACCATGACTGCCCGTACTCCTGAATACCAGGAGCAGTTTGTCGCCCGCTGCATCGAGTCGATGAACACGTACCCCGGGGGCAAACCTGCACCAATACCCCCCGATATCGCATCCGTTGAGAACAATAACGAGCGTGCTGCGGTCCGCTGTATTGCGATCACGTTTGAGACCCGGCCGGACTGGTGCAGGCGTGAGCATATTGACCGGATGTTAGGCTTGGGCGTAACGAAGGTGGAACTCGGTGTCCAGCATGTGGACGATGCGATTCTTACCTACAACCGGCGCGGGTGCACGGTCGAAGATACCGTAGCGGCCAACACCCTACTCCGCGATGCGGGGCTTAAAGTCGGGTTTCACCTGATGCCCAACCTCCCTACCTCGACATTGGAATCCGACAAAAAAATGTTCGAGACGATCTTTACCGATCCCCGGTTCATGCCGGATTTCCTCAAGATTTATCCCACTCTCGTAACACCGGGTTCAGAGATCGAGAAGCACTGGGAGCAGGGAATCTATGCCCCGTACCCGGAAGGCGAGTTGATCGAGCTCATCGCCTATGCAAAATCCCAGATTCCCGAGTTCATCCGGCTCCAGCGGATACAGCGGGATATCCCGGCCAAGCTGATCGTTGCCGGTTCCCGGCATTCCAACTTCCGGCAGCTGGCCCAGAACTGGCTGAAAGCTACGGGAAGAACATGCCGCTGCATCCGTTGCCGGGAGATCGGAAGACTCCCCTCCGTTGCAAAATCCGAGATGCGTCTGAAAAAGTACGAGTGCTGCGGGGGGACAGAGCATTTCATTTCTGCCGTTTCTGACGGTTCCCTGATCGGATTTGCCCGTCTCCGCTTCCCTTCAATGGTCTATCGCCCCGAACTGGAGAATACGGCCCTGATGCGGGAACTGCATGTCTATGGGAGTATCGTTCCTGTTGGCAGGGATGCGGATTCGGAAGAGTACCAGCACCGGAATTACGGGCGGGCACTGCTGGCACTGGCAGAAGAGACTGCACTATCAGCCGGGTACTCCCGTCTCGCCATCATGAGCGGCATGGGGGTGCGTCCCTATTACCAGAGGCAGGGCTATGAGCGTGCAGGGCCATATATGGTCAAGGAGATGCCATGAACCCGGCGACAACTGCATTTGTGCGGCAACGATTTACCGAGTACTACAAGAAAACCGTGCTTGTAGCACCCCCAGCACTTGAGCAGCGCGAATGGGGTTTTGTGCTCTTCAATCCCGATGCATCCGAGATGCGCATGCGGCGTCACGTTGGATTTTTGGGACGGGACGAACTGTTTGAGTACCTCAAAAATGTCGCGCCACAGCACACCTATTACTCGACCGCGTATTACGAGAGACCAGATGCTGGCACCATGGGTGACAAAGGCTGGTGCGGGGCGGACCTGATCTTCGATCTCGATGCGGATCATATCGTGCGGGGCGCCTATGACCAGATGCTGGCCCGGGTAAAAGAGGAGACCGAGAAGCTCATCGCCATGCTCCTCGATGAGTTTGGCATGGATCCCAAAGCCATCGAGCTGGTCTTTTCCGGGGGGAGGGGCTACCATGTCCATGTCCGGGATCTCGCGTTCCGTGGTTGGGGGAGTGCAGAGCGTCGGGAGCTGATCGATTATATCTGCGGGATTGGGATCGATCCTGCGGTCATGCTGACCGGAAAGAATACAAAAACGCCGGGCTGGCCGAACCGGTACCGGGCTGCGCTCATTGAGTACATTCAATGGATCGGCACCCTGCCCGAACATGAAGCCCTCTCTCATCTCACCGGCATGGAAGGGATCGGGAAAGAGTCAGCGACAAATTTCCTGAAAAAACGTGAGGAGATCCTCACGGAGATTGATCGTCATCCCTCGGCCAGTATCTTAAAAACAAACCGTGTCCTGTCCGTAGTCGTTGCCCAGCAGGAAGGCGAGTTCAAAAAACGCTTGCTCGCCCGTGCAGCCCTTGCCGATGAACCGGTTACCACGGACACAAAACGCCTGATCCGCCTGCCCACATCCCTGCATGGCGGGAGCGGTATGCGGGTGCAGCCGCTCGAGCTCCGCGATCTCCATGCGTTCGACCCGCTCACCGACGCCGTGGTCTTTGGCACGCGAGACGTCCGGGTGGACTGCCGCATTGCGCTGAAGATGCCCATGCTCGGAAGTACTTATGAGCTCCAAAAAGGCATCACTACAGTACCGGAAGCAGTCGCCGTATTCCTCTGCTGTCGCGGGATGGCAGAGATTGCCTGAGGTACACGATGAAGCTTGACGATCTGCGCAGTATCCTGCTATCCGAGCGGGAGACGGGAAGGCTGACAGCAACCGCCCCGGATATTTTTGAGCGCGGGCATGAAGAGCTCTCATCGCTCATGGCAAAGGTGTACGAGCTCGATGATCCCCTGTCCGATGAAGCCCGTTCCTTAATCGAAGAGACTCTGGCTATCAAAGAGACGCTTCACGATCTCTTTGCGATTCGTTCCCGCAAGATCCTTGCCCTGACGATCATGCATGCCGAGGGCAACTATTATGATCGTGAGGAAGTGAAACGGACCATCCCTGCCGAGCGGGAGATGTTTGACCAGATCACTGCCGCGATTGAACAGTGCCAGGGCATTCTCCTGTATAATGCCCCTCATATCCCCGTGACCGTTGAAGCCGATGTTGATGAAAGCGGCGAGCCGGAACCCGTATTGGACGATACGGGTACGCCTGCTCTCCCGGTTCCTGCGCTGCACAGGGCACACCTGCCCCATACGCATCCCTGCACCCTTGTCCGCGCACTGGAAAATATGGAATCGTTCATGGGGGTGGATGGGAGGATTTATACTCTTTCAAAAGGAGATATAGTGACGCTTCCAGAGCGGAATGCTGCGGTCTTAAGTGAACGCAACATAGTCTTAAATATCAATCTTATTAAATAATATTGGTATTCGATATCCAACTTATCGGTGAAAATTTTATGAAAATGCCAGCGAAATTCAACACCTATTGCCCTTTCTGCCGGAATCACCAGATTCATGAGGTTGAGAAGGTAAAGAAAGGCAAAACAACCGGCCTCCACTGGATTGATCGACAGAAGGCGCGCAGGGGAAAAGTAGGCAACATGGGTAAATTCTCCAAGGTGCCCGGCGGCGACAAGCCGACGAAGAAGATCAACGTCCGGTACCGCTGTGTCACCTGCGGAAAGGCGCACCTGCGCAAGGGTTACCGTGTCGCAAAGTTTGAACTAACGGAGTGAGCGATAATGGTAAGCGTTATTCGGGAAAACCGGAGTAAATTTTACAAGGTAAAGTGTCCTGACTGTGAGAACGAGCAGACCGTCTTTGAGAAGGCAAGCACAACGGTAAAGTGTGTAGTCTGCGGGCACGATCTTGCAACCCCCGCCGGGGGCAAAGCGAGCATCAAGGCTGAGATCGTCTCAGAGCTTAAGTGATACTACCCATGCAGGACAGAGAGTGGCCACAGGAATCAGAACTTGTCGTTAGCACCGTAGTTAACGTCAAGGACTTTGTAGCGTTCGTATCGCTGGATGAGTATGGTGGTCGCCCGGGGCTCATCCCCATCTCTGAAATTGCAACAGGCTGGATCAAGCATATCCGTGACCACGTCCGCGAGGGCCAGAAGATTGTCTGCAAGGTGCTCAATGTTGACCGGAGCCGTGGTCACATTGATCTCTCCTTAAAAGACGTCAACGAGCACCAGCGGCGCGAGAAGATCCGCGACTGGAAGAACGAGTCCAAAGCGCAGAAGTGGCTCGGGTTTGCTGCGGAACAGTCCGGGGAAGTCGCCAAAACGATTGAGGATGAGATCTTCAGTAAGTATGGTTCATTCTACCCGGTCTTTGAAGATCTGGTGATTGACCCTGAAACGACGGTCAAGAAACTCGGATTTTCCAAAAAGGTCTCCGATGCTCTCCTCCATGTAGCTCAGGAGAATGTCAAGGTTCCCCGTGTCGAAGTCACCGGGCACCTGCAGCTCACGGTTGTGTCCTCAGACGGCATCTCGGTAATCAAGAAGGCATTAAAAAGTGCTGAGCCCAAGATTGCCGGCGTCGATATTGAGCTTTTGTATCTCGGTGCACCACTGTATCGGATCAAGGTGACTGCTCCTGACTACAAGAAGGCGGAGAAAGCGATCGAAAAGGCGGCCAATGCTGCGATCGCAGTCGTTGAGAAAGCCGGCGGCGAAGGCAAGCTCATCAAGAAACCGAAATCCGGGAAGAGTCAATGAGTGGCCGAATCCGGCGCTGTCCAGCGGATCAAATCTATACCCTTTGTTTAACCTGTCCTGCCTGTGGCAAGCCAACAATCGTGGCCCACCCGGTCCGTTATTCACCTGAAGACAAATACGGTACGTACCGCAGGCTGGCCCGGCATGATTGAGGATATCAAGGTCAGCTACCTTGAGAGTTTCAAGGACAAGCACCCGGTGGAACCGGTCCTGATTGAAGGTCTGCCCGGTATCGGTCAGGTGGGGAAGTTAGTGGCCGAGTACATGATCCACATGCTCAAGGCCGAGAAGATTGGCGAGATTCACTCGATCTATTTTCCCCCCCAGGTGCTTCTCGATGAAACCGGTCTTGCCCGGTTGGCGAGAAACGAGCTGTTTCTGTATTCGTCCGACGGCCATGATATTATCTTTTTAATTGGCGATCACCAGAGCACTTCGAATGAAGGGCACTATATCCTTGCCGACCAGTACTGCGAGATTGCACAGGAGCTCAAGGTAAAACGCATCTACACGCTCGGCGGTTTTGGTGTCGGGCATTTCGTGAACGAGCCCCGGGTGCTGGGTGCCGTGAATCGTGCGGAGCTACGCCCGGAACTGGAAGAAGCCGGCGTCACGTTCAACCGCGATGAACCCGGAGGCGGGATCATCGGGGCTGCCGGTCTTATGCTGGGCCTGTCGGCACAGCGTGGCATCGATGCAGTCTGCCTGATGGGCGAGACGAGCGGGTATCTCGTTGACCCGATGAGTGCGGCAAATGTGCTGGGAATACTCTCGAAACTGATCGATGTTCCTGTTGATCCCACAAAACTCAATGACCGGGCATCCGAGATGGAGAAGGTCATCGAAGGTCTGGTCGAGGGCGAGAAGATGCAGAACAATGAAGAGCTCAGTTATATCGGCTGATAGTCTTGGATCTTCCGGCTTCCAGTGTATCGTTACTATCCCCTTTTTTGAGTTCCTGACTCCGTAATCCATCAGGCACTTTTTTTGTCTGTTACTCCGGTGAATCGGAGCAAATCTGTCTGTGGGGGTGTAAATATATCATATTTTAATGCATAAACACCCGAATTACTATTCATCAGAGATACCTCCATGAGACACGCAGCAATTCTCCTAGTGCTGGTCCTCGGAATCGTACTGCTTGCCGCAGGATGCTCAGCCCCGGTGGCACCGACAACCCCGGCAACTCCTGTTCCCACTATCACCGGTACGCTGGTTGCACCATCACCATCCCCCTCTATTATCCCCGTCCCGCTCCCAGCCACCACGGTCAGGACCGCGTACACCAGCGATGAGATCAACCGGCATTTTGTTGATCTCGCCTTCAGCGCCGATAACAATAACGTCAGTCGCTTCAATTCCCCGCACCTTACCGTAGCGATCACCGGGTCGTACAATGATGCCAACATCGCTTCCCTGAACCGGTTCTTCCTGCTCTTTAACAGCAACTCTTTCAATACCCGGCTCCCTTCGGAAGTAAAGCAGGGGGAACAGGGGGATATCGTCATCCGTTTCATCCCGGCTGATGGCCTGGCGGGTGTCAACTCGGATAATAACTGGAAGGTTTTCCGGAACCCATCGACCGGGACGATCATTTACATGTTCCGGACTACCAATGACCAGACCTTCCGGACCGAGAAGTTATACATCAATGCGGATCCTACGGGCGACGAACGAACACACTGGCTTATCCGTGGACTTCTCTATGAACTGGGTCTGCCCGGTGAGACCGGAACGTATCCTGAACGTATTTTCTATTCCGTGGACAATAGCGTAACCGAACTGAGCCCGATCGATATCAAGGCATTGCAACTGCTGTACGGGAACAAGATAACCAGGGGCATGACCCTCGATGATGTGAGGAGGGTGCTCCTGATCAAGTACTGATACAGGGGGATCGACCGGTACGGGCATCGGATAACCGGGATTCCCACTATTTCTTTATTCATCTGGATTACTTTTGTAAGAGCGCGATGATCTCCTGGATATCCGGCACGGAATGCACCGGGTAGATCTTCAAGAAGATAATTTTCTGTTTCTCATCGACGATCACGTTCGCCCGCTCGGAAAAACCGTTCTCGTCCCGGAAGAGCCCGTACTTCTGGACAATAGCGCCGTGCGGCCAGAAATCGTAGAGCAGCGGGGTATTCTTTATGGATAAACTCTGTGCCCACGCCTTTTTGCAAGGCACGGAGTCGACACTGATGCCAACCGGAACGCAGTTTTTGGCGAGGAGTACGTCCCGGTTCACCTCAAGTGACTTCATCTGTTCTGCACAGTACTCCATCTAGGCGAGCGGGTGGAAGGAGAGGAGTACGCGTTTTTGTGCATGTTCATAGAGATCGAACGTCTTGTCGTTCTGGTCTTTTAACGAGAAATTCCAGGCAGCATCGCCGAGCGGCACCATACCTGCCTGCGTCATGAGATCACCTGTAATGGTGTTCTGGCGCTTGAAGGGGATGAGGTTATGCATCTCATTGCAGTTCCCTGTCTCATCCTCGTCCCATACCGATATCCTCATATTGACCAGTACAAAATATGCCTGTAGGACAATGACCGACGAATTTTCTGATATCCCGGTATTTATGGAGCAGATGGCAGAGTCGATAAAAAAGACGGCTGTAATGCTGGATAAGCTTGCGACCTCCGCATTCTTTCTCCATCTGCTCAAGGCAAAGCGGGTCTATGTTGCAGGAGCGGGTCGATCAGGACTGATCGCCCGGGCGTTTGCCATGCGATTGCTTCACCTTGGCTATGATGTATACGTTGTCGGCGAAACAGTTACCCCTGCACTGGCGCCGGGAGATACCATGGTAGTCTTCTCGGGATCCGGTGAAACGGTATCGATGGCAACGTTTTGTGC
The DNA here is from genome assembly GCA_041662685.1 of Methanoregula sp. GTDB lineage: Archaea > Halobacteriota > Methanomicrobia > Methanomicrobiales > Methanospirillaceae > Methanoregula. The sequence goes on along the minus strand of JBAZRZ010000065.1, from coordinate 561 downwards.
CACGGTTAAAGGACTCGGGGGCACCATCTGCCTCATCACCGCATCTCTTGATTCCAAGATAAGCAGGATCGCTGACTGCGTTGTAAATCTTGGAGATCTCACCGGTTATTACCATGGGGACCATTCATCGTTTGAGATCCGGCAGATGACCGGAACGTACCGGTCGACCTCGTCGGCATTTGCTCCCCTGGGAACACTCTTTGAAACCCTCGCCCTTATCTTTTCCGATGCGGTCATCTCGGCCCTGATGGAAGTCAAAAAAGAGGATCCAGGGGAGCTGAAAGGACGGCTTACCAATATGGAATAAGAGCAGTCTTCGCGTTTACCCGCGCTGTCATACCAGATATCTGATCTCATGATCCTTTTTTGCTCCTTCTTGTGTCATCGTATAACAACTGATGAGATCCCGCGATCAGTTATCCGCTGATGAATGCAAAGCGGATCCTTCTCATTGTCAGGATTATGCCCTGTAGAAAACCTTGCTCCAAACAAATTGTATGAACCTGTCAAGGTTCGCGAGAATGCTCTTACATGAGATTTCCTTCATCTGGATCTGATATA
>JBAZRZ010000064.1:3360-10102 GCA_041662685.1 Methanoregula sp. | reverse complement strand
CGGACGATTTATTAATTGTCTCCTTATTCTTTACTAGCATAACATTGTAAGGAGACACCATACCTTAGATCTTTCGGTTGTTTTTCACTCGGTTTTTCTTCGTGAGGAAATCATTTCTACAGAGCAAAAATTTTCAGTCGAACCCAATGAAAAGGTAACAAGTGGAATCGATCCCAAATTTTTTTTCAAAGAGATAAATCCTCATATCCTCCTACAACCAAGTTGTTGTCATCATGTGCAACCTCACCGTCGCGATCCTCGCCCCCCCGGATTACTCCAAAGTTCTGGGAAAAAAAGGCACAGTAAGCGATATCACCTTTTATAACCTGAAAAAAGGTAACGCCACTGTCACTTTTATAGAACCGACCCGATACCCGGAGAAACTATCCTCACTGTTTTGCACCGTGTCAGTATCGGACCAGATAGTCCTTGTAATTGATGAGATCAACGCCAACTTTGGTGAATGTGTTCTTATGCTTGATTGTGCTGGTAAGTCCAGCGGATATCTCATTCTGAAAAATTATATCACCCCGGATCAGATCGCCCCGCTCATCAAAGGCACGGTCCTTGAGCATTATGAAGTTATTGAGGAAGATATCGTAGGTCTCCGCGAGAGAATGATCGAGATCTCCGTAAAACAATCCGCTCACCAGAAAACACACGAAGCCTCAGGAAAAGGTGTTGTACCGGTTGACTCCCATTTCAATGCGAAAGGGGTCGGAGTAGTTGTGCTTGGCTTTGTGGCCCAGGGAATTATTAAAAAGCATGACACGTTAAAAGTCCTCCCTACGGAAAAAACAACCCAGATCCGTTCCATCCAGAAACACGACGATGATTCCGATAATGCGACTGCTGGTGAACGGGTTGGACTTGCCCTGAAAAATATCGAATCTGAAGATCTTGACCGGGGGTTTGTCCTGACCAATGATCCCGAAGTAAAACATGCCACCACCATTTCCGGGAAAGCCCAGCTCGTAAAGTACTGGCCAGCTCCGCTCAAGGAAGGCATGGTGCTGTATGCCGGTCACTGGATGCAGTTCCTTCCCACCCGGCTGGAAAAAATTACTGTCGATGGTGACTGGAGAATGCCGACCATTACCTTAACTATGGAAAAAGCGCTGGTATATCCGCCCGATGCACGGGTTGTGCTGCATTACCTTGAAGGTGGCAAACTCCGCGTGGTTGGTTTCCTTACTATCCAATAATGTATAATCCATATTCCTTTTTTTTCCGATTCTTGTCACATCCTCCCCACGATCTTATCTTTATGAACGATCATCATTATTCTGAATAACAATGTTTGAGAGTCTTATTGGATGGATTGTCCCCGGAATTATTGTCCTTGTGATCATAGGACTTGTCCTCTGGGCAATCGGCATTTATAACCGGTTCGTCGCGCTGAAAAATTCATCCGAGGCAACAATCGGGCAGATCCGGGTCGCTATGAAGAAGCGGTTGGATATGTTCGAGCAGCTCCTCGGTTCCGTGAAGAGCTATGCCAAGTTTGAAAAAGAGACCTTCGAAAGGGTCACTGCCATGCGTGCAAGTGTTGCCACGGCCAATCCCGGCGACCTTAACAATGTCGAAGCAGAATCCCGCTCGATCTTCGGGCGCCTGCTCGCAGTTGCTGAAAATTATCCCGACCTGAAGACATCTGGCACCGTTATGAGTATTATGGATTCGATAAAAGGACTCGAAGATGAGATCGGCCGTCAGCGGTACACGTATAACAACATCTCGCAGGAATTCAACACGATGATGGACACGATCCCCTCCAACATCATTGGAAAAATAATGGGTCTTATCAAACTCGAGTACCTGCAATTCGAAGAAGCAATTGCAACTCCTCCTAAAATAGAATTCTGATGAGGCAATTGTCGTGAGTGAAAAGAGACTGCTGACCGTACTTGTCATTGGTGGACTCGTCTTCGGGATACTCGGGCTGCTTGCAGTCACTGTGATCCCCCCCTTTTTCAGGGGGATCTCGCAGTAGATTCGTATGAGGCGACCCTATCAGAAGATGGAACCCTGCAGGAACACTATACATACGACGTCTCGTCATCAGGTCAGTACCGCATGCTCTATCGCACGTGGGAAGTCCCTCTTGTTTTTGACAACAGCCCTCAGCAACCCTCGGTTCATTTTGTCTCTACGGTCCCATCCGATAGTACAATCGGGTACGCCAAGAATGATCAGGGGGCTGTCCAGCTTACCGATAGTGTCGGAGCCAGCGAATCAAAATCCCTCATTGGAAACCTTGCACAGACCGATGAAGTGGGAATATTCGATCCCGGCTATTTTTCTGCCGGAAAATACCCGGTCGATTACACCTATATAATTCACCCCCCCGTCGAGTACGATACGGTTGCAACCCACCACAACCTCAAACTCGCGGGTGAAACTCACATCCAGTACCTGACGATCAGAATCACCATACCTGCAAACAACATCGAACAGGTATATGCATATCCGCCTTCTCTTACAACGCAAAAGTCCGGAACCCGTTACATCATCACGGGAAGTGCTGCAGCAAATGAGATCGTTGCAGTTGAGATGGTAGGAAATGCACAAGGTTTTTCCCAGATTAAGGGGTTCCGAACCGAAGGTAAGGATATCCCGAGTCAGGCCTCATCGGCGAGTTTCTGGTATAATGTTCCTTATTTCCTGTCGATTCTGCTGAGCCAGGTTGCAAAGGTGGCTGTTATTCTGGTGCCACTTCTCTTCATCGTGATATACAACCGGTATGGACGGGAGAAGGAATTTACCGTTCCTGCATACCTGAGCACTCTCCCGTCAACGGCACTCAAACCCTGGCAGGTGAACCTGCTCCTTAAAGGCGGTGCTCTCGATTTCGATGAAGATGGCTATTATGCCACTCTGCTCGATCTTCACCGGAGAAAGATCATTTCGATCACCGAGAAAGGTGAAGGCAAAGGTATTGAGATCCGGGTGCTCTCAACAGCGACTACGGATCCCTATGAGCTGCGAGTGCTCGGGTTTGTCGGGCTCGTTTCCGAGAATGGTGTGCTGGACACCGATTCGATTGCCGCGCTTGCGAAAAGTGCCAGAACGGTCGGCAGTTCAGAAGAGAAAGCATTGCAGTACCAGCGATCGCTTACTGATGTTACCAGTCGGGTAGATACATCGTTATCAAACCAGTACATTGTGGATGGAAGGGAACATATCATACCCTTTGGATTTGTAGCCATTGTCCTGTTTGCGATCTCACTCATCCTTGCAATGGTGATGCCTATGCAGTCGTACATCCTGTTCCCTGCTGAGGTATTGTGGATAATTGTGGTTATACAGGCAGCAATAGCGTTTGCTGAACCATCAACATTGTTCGGGCACTGGAAGGATGCCCGGTATAAAGAGAAACTCGTGTGGGATGCATTCACCCACTTCCTCTCGGACATGGCCGTGATCCAGAAGTATGCGCCCGCGGCTCTCTCCATGTGGGGAGAATGGCTGGTATATGGTACCGCGCTCGGTGTCGGTGATAAAGTAGAGCGTGCCATGAAGACACTCAAGATCAGCATCCCCGAAACCGGAGTCCCTTTAGGTGTTATGGATATGAACGCGGCGTTTATCCCCCTCATGCACTTCACCCCTCCAGATCATGGAGGATCCGGGGGAGGCGGCTTTGGCGGTGGTGGAGCTGGGGGACGACAAGTTTTCCCTTTTTTTTGGAGGACCGGTATCGAGATTTACCGGACAATCAAACAAGGATCAGATGGCGGTCATATAAGATATAAACCCGCACAAACCATATGAATACCAAAAAGGGAATCTGATCATATGCAATATACGGAAGGTCAGCTCGGCAGGGTCTTTGTCGTGAGGATCGATGATGGTGAGGATATGCTCGTCTCACTGCGCCAGTTCGTCTTCGACAAAGGTATTGAGGCCGGCTCGATCACCTTCCTTGGGGCCTTAATGAACGGGAGAATGGTGACGGGTCCGGAAGAGCCGGTCATACCCCCAGTTCCGCACTTTGTCATGTTTGAAGGTGGGTGGGAGGTGTTTGGTGTCGGTACCATTTATCCCGGTGAAGGTGGCCCCCATATCCATTACCATGCCTCTGTCGGCCGCTCGGGTCATGCACTCACCGGTTGTCTCCGGGAAAAAGCTACGACCTATCTCATCATTGAAGCAGTCATCATGGAGTTTACCGGTCTCAAAGCCCGCAGGGAAATTGACCAGAGGACCCAACTCCATCTTCCGGTTCTTGGAGAAAGGAGGGATGCCGTAAAGCTAACGGATTTTGAGGACCTATCAGTAAAAAAAGAGGAACCTCCCCCCGTCGAGAAAAAGGAAGAGAAGGATGATCTTCCGGGCGGACTTGATGAGATTATCCGGGACCTGACCCGGCGCCCTTCATCATAATTATAATAATAACCACTACCATGAACACGCCCGCAACCCATTCACTTTTTCCATGACCCGTCAGCCAGCGTTCCTTCCGATATCCGTTAAAGAAGCGGAAAAACTTGGTATCCGTCAGTTTGACATTATCCTGGTTACCGGCGACGCCTACGTGGACCACCCTTCGTTTGGAACAGCCCTGATCGGCAGGGCTCTATGGGGTGCCGGGTATACGGTGGGGATCATTGCCCAGCCCGACTGGAAGAAGGACACCGATTTTACTGCACTGGGAAAACCCCACCTGTTCTTTGGGATATCGTCTGGCAATGTTGATTCTATGGTGAACAACTTCACCCCCAACCTGAAAAGGCGGAGTGATGATGTCTATTCTCCGGGAGGGATTCCGAAACGCCCGGATAGGGCCACGATCGTCTACACCAACAAGGTGCACGGTCTTTTTCCGGACACACCTGTAGTAATCGGGGGTATTGAAGCAAGTCTCCGCAGGTTTGCCCACTATGATTACTGGCAGGATCGCGTACGTCAGGCACTCCTTGCCGACGCCCCGGCCAATCTTCTTGTTTTTGGTATGGGCGAGCGTCAAATGGCAGAGATTGCCCGTCGGCTTGCAGCCGGAGAACCCAGTGCTTCCCTGCGGAATGTGCGGGGAACTGCGTATACGATGGAGATCGCAGAATGGCGCAACAACCGTCCTGAAGGAATCATTGAACTCCCCGGGTTTACTGAAGTCTCACAGGACAAAACCGCGTACGCCCGTGCATTCGCCCTGCACTATTACGAGCAGGATCCGGTGAGGGGAAACGCTGTTGCTCAGCCACACCCAAAAACGGTTATCATCCAGAACCCGCCGGCACTCCCGCTCGCCCCTGAAAAACTCGATCAGATCTATGATCTCCCGTTCAGCCGAAGGGCACACCCCTCCTATAAATCCCCGATACCCGCTCTGGAACCGGTCCAGTTCTCGGTAACCAGCCACCGGGGATGTTTCGGCGCCTGCTCGTTCTGCGCCCTGACCCATCATCAGGGCAGGATCATCCAGAGCCGGAGCAGTTCATCGATCATCCAGGAAGTGACCCGGATGACAGAGATGCCCGAGTTTAAAGGCATTGTACAGGATGTAGGCGGCCCTACTGCGAACATGTACGGACTCTCATGCGAGCAGTGGGAAACGTATGGTGCCTGCCGGAACAAGCACTGCACCCCTTCCTGTAAAAACCTCAGGACGAGTCATAAGGAACAGTGCGATCTTTTGGAAAAACTCCGGGAGATTCCGGGAGTGAAGAGGATCTTTATCGGTTCGGGTATCCGCTATGATCTTGCTCTTGCCGATGATGCAGGTTATCTCCGCACGATCTGTGATCATCACGTCTCCGGGCACCTTAAGGTTGCACCGGAACATATAGCAAAGAAAGTAACCGGCATCATGAACAAACCGGATTGGGCAGTCTTTGACCGGTTCCGTGAACAGTTCGAAGCGCTCCAGAAGGGAAAAAAGAGCCGGCAGTATCTCCTGCCCTACTTCATGTCAGGACACCCCGGTTGCGCAATGGCAGACATGGTCGAGCTTGCCCTCTACATTCGCGATAACCGACTCTATACGGAACAGGTGCAGGACTTTACCCCTACTCCTATGAGTGTCTCCACCTGCATGTATTATACCGGGTTCAACCCGTTTACGCTCGAACCGGTGCATGTGCCCAAAGGACAGGAAAAGAAGGTTCAGCGGGCACTGATGCAGTACCGTGATCCCCGCAACAAGGGAGTCGTGATCGAAGGGCTCAGGGCTGCTGGCAGAACCGATCTTATTGGCACAGGTAATGATTCCTTAGTTACTGCAGACGATCGAGTCAATCGTCAATACATGACAAAATATTCAGGACCTAAAAAATAACCCGGATTTGTCGTTTCATCCCAGACCGAAAAACCCATTCTAACATATAGCATTATACGGTTTACACTACAAAATACGGTTTTTACGGGCTTTTTTCCATCGCGGTTTGAGAAAGAATATACGAGTGGGAAAGATCTCCCAAAATCCGCAGGGACTCTCTCACCATTATTGGGGATATCCTGATAAAAGTCTGACGCATTGCCTGAAAATTAATTCCTGCCGTAATCGTCCTCGAACCGCACGATGTCATCCTCTTCAAGATACTCCCCCAGCTGTACTTCTATTACCTCAAGCGGGATCACACCGGGATTTCTCAACCTGTGCCTCATACCGCTGCGGACAAACGTGCTCTCGCCTTTCCGGAGCAGCCGTGTCTCCCCATCGAGCTCAACTTCTGCGGTGCCACTCACCACCACCCAGTGCTCGCTCCGGTGATGGTGGAGCTGGAGGGAGAGTTTCTTGCCT
>JBAZRZ010000064.1:0-3336 GCA_041662685.1 Methanoregula sp. | reverse complement strand
GGACTCTTCGAGCACAGTATACGAGCCCCAGGGGCGGTGCACCTGCCGGTGGAACCGGGTGATCGGATCTTTTGCCTTGTTATACAAGTTGACGAGTTTTTTCACCTGCTCGGTGTGCCCATTGTCGCAGATAAGGAGTGCATCCGTGGTATCTACCACAACTAGATCGTGCACGCCAATGAGTCCGACATGTTTTCCCGAAGCGTACACGTAGTTGTTTTTGGCCGAGAGATACTCTGCCTTCCCCACATTGCCCTGCCCGTCGTGCTGCTCAACATCGTACAGTGCCTTGAATGTCCCGAGATCGCTCCACGGAGCGTCAAGCGGGACCACCGCTACGCGCTGTGAATGTTCGAGTAGTCCGTAATCTATGGAGATAGATTCAAGATCTGCATAATCGGGGGTTGTACCAGGAGAGAATGCAGTGGAGATGTCCGGGCGGTACTTTATCAGTTCCTCAAAAAAGCAGCTGGTGGACAGGAGAAATATCCCACTGTTCCAGAGATACCCGCTCTTAACGTATTCTTCTGCGGTTTTTTCATCGGGTTTTTCCTTAAACGCATCAACAACATTGCCGACCGACAGGTGTTTGCCCGGTTTGATATACCCATAGCCGGTGTGGGGTGATGTGGGCCTGACACCGAATGTCACGAGATACTGGCCGGCAAGTGGTTCTGCTGACCGTATCTGGTCGAGGGCAGCATTGCCCAGCAGGTGATCGCTGGGGAAGATGACGGCTGATGCCGAAGGATCGTCTTTTTGGACCCGCTGCATTGCCCATGCGATGGCAGGCAGGGTGTTTTTTCCTGTGGGTTCGGCGAGGAGATGATCATCCGGCAGGGAATAGCCCAGTTCTTCGATCTGGTTCCGGACCAGATAATGGTGGATCTCGTTCGTTACCACGTAAATTCCATCGAATCCTGAAAGCAGGGCTGCCCGCTCACAGGTCTTCTGGAAGAGTGAGTGACCACCCAGCTGGATGAACTGCTTGGGATAGTATTCCCGGGAAAGGGGCCAGAGTCGTGTCCCGACTCCCCCGGCAAGAATAATGGATTTCATGGGTCACCGTGATCCCGTATGAAGGAGGCAATCAAACCTTATGACGGGGTTGTATCACATAGATCTGTCCGGAGTCACCATTTATAGGATTCGATCCCGCTTGATCTGGTATCAGGGACCGGAGGATGCTAAGGCGGGCAGGTCAAAAAATTTCCTGAGCCAAAGTTCAGCACATACAATCCGCCAGACCTCCGGGGAATACGGGGATTTACCTTCAAGAAACGAGAGATAGTTCCGGACAACCGCATTGGCATCCCAGTATGGCCGTTTCTGGAATTCCTCTGAGCTGAGCAATTCGAGCACGAACGGGCGAAGCTCTTCTTTCATCCAGACCTCTTCCGGTATGACAAACCCCATCTTGTCCATCCGGTTACGAATTGATTCAGGAATTATTCCCTTAATGGCATTACGAAGAGCGATCTTGGTAATCCCATTGCGGATTTTCTGGTCCAGCGGGAGAGATGCCGCATACTCCACGAATCGTACATCGAGATAGGGCACTCGTGACTCGATCGAGAACGCCATGGCGTTCCGGTCTTCGTAGTGGAGGAGTGCCGGCAGGTTGGTGCTGGTCAGTTCGCGGTACAGTACCTCGTCAAGCCGGCCTCCGTACCGATATACTGGTGGTGCTGTGCACTTCAGAAGCCCCCGACGGCTTTTGCGAACGAACAGTTGCTCTGCTGCCGAACGGAAAAAACGGCGATGGTGCCTGAGGCTGCCACCGATCTCCTGTAATCCGGTCAACACGTGGAATGAGCGGAGCAGTCCCCCAATAAAACTACCCTGGTACGCAAGGTATCCTGCCAGCAGTTCATCAGCCCCCTGCCCATCGAGCACGACCTTGACCTCCTCACGGGCAAGCCGCATCACACAGTACTGGGCGTAGATCGAGAGCGAACCGAATGGTTCGTCCTGCGTATAGACCAGCCGGTCGATATCAACCCAGAGTTTTTCTGGAGAGGGTTCCGTACGGTGAGCATCCACACCCGTTGCGGTGACAACTTCATCGATATACCGGCCCTCATCGAATCTTTTGTCGGAGAAGACAACAGAGAAGGTCTTCTGTCGTACCCCGACACCTGCCGGCGCCTCTTCCCGGATAAGCCCGTTGATAATCGCAGTGAGTGCAGATGAATCGATGCCCCCGGACAGGCAGGTGCCGACAGCAACATCGCTCCTGAGATGGATGCTGGTTGCATCAAGCAGCAGGGAACGGAGCTTCGCCGCCACTTCTGCATCAGGCACAGTGGAGCGGATCTCCGCGTTGACCTTTACATCCCAGTATCGGAACGGCGGTTGTGCCCCGTCTTTTGTTACCACCATCGCATGGGCAGGCCTCAGCTGGAGGATACCGTCAAACATCGTCCGTTCAGAATGGTCGAGCACCCCCCATGCAAGATAGGTACCCAGCGTAGCATCGTCCGGCTTGGTGCCAATTGCCGGGTGAGCGAGCAGGGCCTTGATCTCTGAGGCGAACAGGAATGAATTCCCGGCATGAGCGTAGTAGAACGGTTTGATCCCGAAGCGGTCCCGGGCGCAGAACAGTTCCTGCCGCCGGCTATCCCAGAGCGCAAAGGCCCACATACCGTTGAACCGGTTGAGGCACTCGTGCCCCCATTCCTCGTAGGCATGGAGGATGACTTCCGTGTCGGATTTAGAATGAAACTGGTGGCCATTCTGTATTAGCTCTTCGCGGAGCTCAACAAAGTTGTAAATCTCACCATTGAAGACCAGCCAGAGTGTCCCATCCTCACTGGTCATCGGCTGGAGCCCTTCATCTGACAGGTCGATGATTGCAAGTCTGCGATGAGCAAGGGCTACCGGCCCACTGATATGGATACCTTCCCCGTCAGGTCCCCGGTGGGTGAGCCGTTCGGACATGACTGAGAGAAGCTTTGCGTCCGGCTCTTCCCCGTCAAGACAGTACTGCCCAGCGATACCGCACATTATGGTAAAGGTGGGTGGTGTGGGATTAAAAAGATGTGAGGGTTCTGTATTTTTCTGGACCCTGCCGGAGTGAGGTGCAACGCTGCATAGAACAAAACGGTAAAAATAACAGGAGACCGGGAGGAAGGGCTGGACATGTCAGGGTGGTTACGCCCCAATGTCTGGCTCATGAATCCTCCCGGGGTAGGTCCCCATTTGGAAGGGAGTTCTCTTCGGGAGCAGATACCATCGTCATAAGTGCCGATGCTGTCCGGATGGGTCCGCCAGGATCCAGTTCCTCGTCATCATCGTCGTCATCAGCAACAGGGATAACAAAAACGCAGCTCTCCC
>JBAZRZ010000063.1:0-10292 GCA_041662685.1 Methanoregula sp. | reverse complement strand
CCGGACGATTTATTAATTGTCTCCTTATTCTTTACTAGCATAACACTGTAAGGAGACACCATACCTTAGATCTTTCGGTTGTTTTTCACTCGGTTTTTCTTCGTGAGGAAATCATTTCTACAGAGCACTTAAATTCATTTCCCGTGCTCGTTGGTTCGCGTGCTTTCCAGGCGATAGGTGGAGCGATGATAACGGCGATTGCGCCGGCAATGGTCACCGCGTACATCCCCATGCAGCAGAAAGGAAAAGCCATGGGCATCATTATGACGGTTGCCGCACTCGGTACTGCCATCGGGCCGACTATCGGGGGAGTACTCACCCAATACCTTTCCTGGCACTGGATCTTTTTAATCAACGTGTCGGTAGGAATTGTTGCGATCCTCCTCGGTGCAAAAGTCATTCCGAAAACTACGCCGCACGACAATCCTGCTGGCTTTGACAAGGCCGGCGCATTCTTAATCTTCACCGTACTTGCTTCGCTGCTCTTTGCAGTATCTGAAGGCAATGCACTGGGATGAACCTCGCCCATTATTCTTGGCACCCTTGCCCTTGCCATCTGCACGCTTTCGTACTTTGTCTGGCACGAACTCCGGGTATCCGACCCATTGCTTGAGCTCCGCCTCTTTAAGAACCGGAATTTCTTACTAACCAACCTGATCATGTCACTGGTATTCTTCAGCTTTGCCGGTATCAGTTACCTGCTCCCGTTCTATCTCCAGTATGTAAAAGGGTACGGCGCGTCCGATGCCGGGCTGATCTGAACCGCCCTGTCGATTGCCATGATGGTATCCGGAATCCTAGCCGGCATACACTATAACCGGGTTGGCGGGAGAGTGCTCTGCATTGCTGTGGGGTGCTTCCTCGTTGCCGGATTTTATATGATGACACTTCTCCGGGTCGGTTCTTCAACCGGATTTGTGGTCCTCTGCCTGCTCGTGATTGGGTTTAGTCTTGGCCTGATGATCACACCGGCATCGAATATGATCATGAACTCGGTAGGAAAGGGATACCAGGGCATGGTCTCCAGTTTCACGAGTCTTGAGCGGTTTGCCCCCTTGACACTCGGGATTGCCTTTGCAAACCTGGTATTTATCCAGGGTATCGAAGCACTAGCCGAGAGCCACGGGGTCACGAAACTCGCACCGGCAACTATCAAGCTGCAGCTGATAACGGTGGGATTCGACCTCACTTTCTTCTACTCATTCATTATTGCGATTGTCATCCTCATCCTTGCCTTGTTTGCACGGTAGGAAGTGCACCCGGACTACCAGTCCGGGAAGAATGAGGATGTAACTACCGGGATAATCTAAACAAATTCTGAACAAATATTTTTTTTTTGAATTTTTAATCCGGGAAAATGTTCACCACAGTTTAACGTTTTTTAGGATCCGTTATTCAGCCCGTACACACTTAGGGGAACTATCCTTACTCATTGAATCGGTCTCACAGCAGGTTAGTTACCCCGGGAAAAAGGAAGAATAAATGGATCCTGATGTTTTTCCTCATGGCCTGCTCTCACCCACAGGAATGGATGGGAGTCCTCGACATAAATGACACGGTACATGAGCGAATTAATGAGGAAAAAATTTCAACCGGGCAAATTATTTTAAAAAAGGGAACCGGTTCCTGGGACCTATTTTTTCAACAGGTCAAATAACCCTTTCCTGCCAACCTTCTTCTTCCGGGAGGGCCGGGGTAATACGGTGACTCAATCGCGGGGATGATTTTTCTTTGTTTTCTTTGAATTCATCGGTAACCAGCGGTAGGTGGGCATATTTTTTTGAGTTCCCTGGAATGACAATGCTCTCGTCTCTTACCCTCCCGCCGGACAGTTCTTCAGCTACAAGCGGGAGATGCGCATATTTTTTCTTTGAGGAGGCGGGCGGTTGTCCTGCCGGGTAGGAAAAGTACCCCGGGGTAATCACTTCCTGCGGAACCGTATCCCAGAGATCTTCCTGGGGTTCGACAGCGTGTGCCTGTTTCTTTTTGGAAATTTTTACCGATACCTGCTGTGCAGGTTTGAAGACGGGGGTAAGGATTGGTTTTACGTTAGAGACCTGATGATCAAACGGTGTTCCGCACCGGTTGCAAAAAAGTGTATCATCATCGAGAGGCACAGCCCCGCACTTTGCACAGGTTCGTTGTATGTTTACGGGTTCCGATCCGATTGTTGCACCGCACCGGTTGCAGAACTCCGACAGGTCATTTAAGGCCGGAGTACCGCATCGTTCACATTTTTTTGCCATGCAGATAGTTAGCGTATCATGGGATTGTTTATATATCCTGCGGTTTTTTTTAAGATCTTTCTTAAAAATTCCCGGCAATGAATCATGCGGTCATTACTATTTCTCAAAACTATTTCTTAAAAAAAAGTCCAAATAGGCAATCAGCATAAGAGTAGTTACTGATATTTCATGGAGATTTTTAATGGCGACCTCACTTTTAGAAAAATACCTGAATCAACGGACGATCGGCATTGTCCTGCTCCTGATTCTGGCCAGTATCCTTCTCCTTTCGGTAACCGGCATTCTCCCTTTAGTTACCGGTGTAGTTCCTCTGGCTCCTTGTCCTGTTGCGGCATGCAACCCCGGCAGTGTTCCTGACCAGCAGAATATCCTGGTCTTTACAGCGCCTTCCGATAAGATTGCGGGCTTAAAAGACCCGGCCTTTACCGGAAAACTTTTCGCAGAAGCGCTTGCCGCCGAACCGTTGCTGGCAACACCGGGCACCCAGGTGCATATGGGATTCTGGTCCGGTAAGGGAAACCACGGCAGCATGCTACGGGTGCTAGACACAATCAACGAAGGACCGGGAGCTGCTGCCGTCCCGCCCAACCGTGCGATCTGGGATGAAGGAACCACGGCGTACTACAATTACCCGTCCTATACCCAGCTTCTCGATGAACACTGGTACGAGCGGGCATCCGTCATGAACGGTACGGTCCGGATCTTTGGCAGGGCTTACACCGATCCGTATCCGGTCACCTTTGCTGAATTAGATATGATCTGGGGGCTGTATTCGTCCCGTTACACGGATATGGCAGAACCCATCGCGATTGCAACGGGTCATCCGGTAAAGGTCTGGTGTTTTATCCAGGGGGCAAAGACGAACCGGATCTTTTACACGTACGAATTGCCGCAACTCCGCCTGCTGGAGCAGAAAGGATACGCGCAGGTCTATTTTGTAAAGAGTCCGGATGCCGACTGGACAAAGCCGGAGGACTGGATCAATGGGACCGCAAATGTTCAGGTAGCATCCGGGTAAGGAAACTGACCATGCCCACACTACCTCCCAAACCCAGTCCGGAAGTGATGAGTATCGCGTTTGACCTGATCTTCCGCAAGGGCCGGTCACCACCTTCCTGCCCGGCACCGGATGATATCGATCTCCTCAACCGGATCCGGGACAAAGTGCAGAACGAATCACCGGCCATGTGCCGGGATGCCCTGATACGAATCCAGCGGTTGTCGCACGATGTCTATGACGTTTGCGGTGCGTTCCGCGAAGGAGAATACGGCAGCGGGGAAGAGGCTATGCAAATGGCGCTCGATCTGCTCAGGAAGAAATGTCCCAGATTATCGGATGATGAATACCAGACAGCGTTTGCGGTTGGGATGATGTGGACGGCGTTCTGACAGAATGGTAATTGTAAGTGCCGGCAACATGAGCCAGACCTATGGAAATACATCCCTGATAAAAAAAACCCAATCATCAATTTGCATCGACAGGCAAAAATGACCTGATTCCCCGAACCCGGTTATTGAAACGTACCGGCACACTCCGGGTTATTGCAGCGTCATTATGTGAGGGAATTATCGGTTTCCAGTGCAAGGGCTTTAAGAAATAGTTCGAGAAGCGCATGCCGCTCATGGGCAATGTCCCTGCCCGTATCCGTGTACATCATGCTCTTTAACTTTAGCAGTTTGTCATGAAAATGCATAACCGCATCATCTATATTTCAGCCATGTTCTGCCGCCCGCATGAATGTACGTGCAATACCAACTGCCCCGAGAGCATCCAGTTTGTCTGCATCAGAAAGGATCTTTGCTTCAGGGCTTTCTGGTTTTTCATCGGACCGGAACCGGTGAGTGCGTATCGCAGCACAGATTGCAGGGATAAGACAGGAGTTGTAGTGAATTGATACCAGAAATGTTTCAGCCATTCGTGCCCCTTCTGCTTCATGCGGCAGTCCCCGTTCTTTTTCGAGAGGGTGGGCGATATCGTGGAGCAGGGCCGCAGGAATAAGAATATCCATATTTGCATCTTCACACTCACCGATAACCCGGCAGAGGCGGGTGACACATTCCGTGTGATCCATGCCATGGGAACCTGCCTCACCGAGCTGGGTCATGGCATATATGCGGATTTGTTCAACAGGAGTTTCCATATGGTTAGTATCCGGTAAAGATATCCTGCGGCAGAATGGGGGGAAAAATATTCTGGAATTATTCTGCTGATGTTTATATTTTTTTGTTCCGGTTTGTTCAAGATAATTTGTTGAGATATGTTGTCAGATTTTGCGGTTGGGATTATGGGGTGGGGTGTTTAGGGGATGGATTTTTAGGCAGGGGGAATTCGTGTGAATCGTGATTTCCTTCACTTTTTTAATATAATATACAGATAATCGGGAATTATTCACCATTCCATTGATGGGGGCTGATGCCCCCATACCCCCAAATACGATGAATCCCGCCGCCACCGACGGGGCGCCCCCGCAGCGGTTCAAACAGTTTCAAAAAAGATAATATGATACAATCGAACTCTGTGTTCATCCCGTTTTTTTTTTAATTTAAAGAAACATGCTGGATAACCTCCCCCCTGCCCAGCGAGGCCCCGCCGAGGCGGCCGAGTGACCCCCATAAGGGGGTGGGAGACATCGTAATTACGTGAGAGAGAATAAAATTCTGCATAAATATCCTTGTTTTCGCCAGATTTTCTCCCGCATAGATATTCCCCAAACCTCCTGCCACATACCCGTTACCACCCGGTCCCTCCTACGGCACCTATTTTGTAATTGCAGTCGCAATAGTATACTCATGGAGAGTTGTGTCCACCGGATAGAAGTTCACTATACCGCCGATCCCCGGTTAAAAACCCGGACCAGCAGGATAAGATCCTTGGGTTTTCCGGTCGATGAACTGCATCTCATCGATGTCTATACGATCGTCACCAGCACCCACGATTTTTCCGGGCCTGAACTTGCCGATATCGGCGCACAACTTATCAATCCCGTTGTCCAGAAATTCCTGGTCGATTCCCCTACCCGGATCCCCTTTGATTATGCGATCGAAGTGGGATTTCTCCCGGGCGTAACGGATAATGTCGGTACTACGGCCCGGCAGACGATCGAGGACTTTTTCTCAATGAAATTTGTTGATGGAGAAGCCGTCTATACCTCGCAGCTCTTTTTAGTCTGTGGTTCATTAACCCCGGCCGAAATTAAGAAACTTGCTGCAACCATTGCAAACCCGCTCGTGAACCGGGTACTAATCATGACTCGGGCGGAATATGGCGACAAGGGTATGACCCCCATTGTTCCGGTTGTTCATCTCAATGAACTGCCAAACGCAGAACCGGTATACCTTGATCTCGATGACGAGGAACTTACCCGGATTGGGAAGGAAGGGATCGTTGATTCCCGGACCGGCGAGCGAAGGGGACCGCTTGCGCTCGATCTCACCCAGCTGCATGCGATACGCGACTATTTCGATGAAGAATGGCGGATGCCGACCGATATCGAACTCGAGTCTCTTGCCCAGACCTGGAGTGAGCACTGCAAGCACACAATCTTTGCTTCGGCTATGGATGACGATGTGCCCCGTGGGCTGTACAAGACGTTCATCCAGGATGCAACGAAAAAGATCCGGGCTGAAAAAGGCGATAAGGATATCTGCGTTTCGGTCTTTACCGATAACTCGGGTGCGATCATCTTCGATGATACGTATCTTGTGACGCATAAAGTCGAGACCCACAACTCCCCTTCTGCCCTCGACCCATTTGGCGGCGCACTTACCGGCATCGTCGGGGTCAACCGCGATACGATCGGTTTTGGTCTTGGGGCAAAGCCCTGCATCAACTTCTACGGGTACTGTGTGGGCGACCCGGAATCAAATCCCGCCCTGTTCCGCGGGAAGAACACATCCATGCCGATCCTCTCCCCCCGCCAGATCCTTGACGGGGTCGTGCGGGGTGTGGGTGTTGGCGGGAACGGTTCGGGCATTCCCACGCCCCAGGGCTGGAGCTGGTTCGATGACCGGTACGTCGGAAAACCGCTCGTCTTTGCCGGGACGGTTGGTGTCATGCCCCGGGAACACGCGGGCCGGAAGCTCTCTGAAAAAAAGGCAGAGCCCGGCGATCTTATTGTAGTTGCCGGCGGGCGTGTGGGGAAAGACGGTATCCACGGAGCTACGTTCTCCTCTGAAGCCCTCGACCCGGCCAGCCCGGTGACGGCGGTCCAGATCGGCGACCCCATCACCCAGAAGAAGCTCTCCGATGTGATCGTCAAGGAGGCACGGGACCAGGAGCTGTACCGCAGCATCACGGATAATGGAGCCGGCGGTATCTCGTGTTCGGTGGCCGAGATGGCAAAGGAGTGCAACGGCTGTCATGTGTACCTCGACAAGGTGCCCCTGAAATATCATGGCATGGCTCCCTGGGAGATCTGGATCTCGGAGTCGCAGGAGCGCATGACCCTTGCTGTTCCCCCGGAGAAACTTGATGCTCTCATGACTTTGATGCAGAACCGGGACGTGGAGGCAACCGTGATCGGGAAGTTTACTGCCACCGGCAAATGCGTTGTCGAGTGGCACGGCCTGGTCGTCATGGAGGTTGGCCTCGCATTCCTCCATGATGGCGTACCAAAAAAACACCTGATGACTACGTACACCCAAAAAACCTGGCCCGAACCGGACTCCCCCTGCCCGGACTGCCTTGATGCCACGATGCGCTCGATGCTCGGGCGAAAAAATCTCTGTTCAAAGGAGTTCATCTCTATCCAGTACGACCATACGGTCCAAGGTGGTCATGTGCTTGGTCCGGTGCAGGGAGCCGGCCGGGTGCAGGCCGATGCCACGCTGACAAAAGTTGTCCCCGGTTCAAAGAAAGGCGTGGGGCTTTCACAGGGCCTCTTTCCCACGTATTCCGAGATCGACCCGTATCTCATGGCCGGGGCAGCGATCGATACAGCTATCCGGGGCCTCATTGCGATCGGTGTCCCCCTCGATACGATCGCGATTCTCGATAATTTCTGCTGGTGCTCATCGGATGAACCCGAACGGCTTGGCCAGTTAAAAAGGGCTGCACAGGGATGTTATGATTACGCGGTTGCATTCGGCACCCCGTTCATCTCAGGCAAGGATAGCATGTACAATGATTTTTCGGGGTTCGATGCCGACAACAACCCGGTAAAGGTCTCAGTCCCCCCAACGCTGCTTATCTCCTCAATCGGGATCCATGCGGATGTAGCCAGGTCCGTCTCGCTGGATGCGAAGATCGATGGCGATCTGGTGTACGTGATCGGTGAGACTGCTGAAGAACTGGGCGGGTCGGAGTATTTCGCCCTGCTCGGCGGGATCGGCAATACGGTGCCAAAACTGGATGTTGTTGCCGTTAAAACCCGCTACAGCCGGCTGACGGATGCAATCACCCACGAACTCGTGGCTTCGGCAGTTCCCGTCAGCCACGGGGGTCTGGGGATTGCGCTGGCCAAGGTTGCCATTGCCGGCCAGCTGGGTATGGATATCACCACACCATCTTCCATGCGCCCGGACTATTATCTCTTTGCCGAGTCGCTCGGACGGTTTGTAGTCACGGTAGCCCCGGATCACAAGCGGGAGTTCGAGCGCATCTGCGGGGTCGATGCCCTGCTGCTCGGACGGGTAGGTGGGAAGAACCTGCGGATCACTTCCGACAAACTCCTGCTCGACGTTCCGGTTGCCGATCTGGAGACTACGTACAAAGCACCCTTCCGGGGGTACTGAACATGACAACAACCGCACAACGCTTCTCGCAGCGGGCAACGGGTTCGACCCAGCGATCCGGGTCGACAATCATCGATGAGAAAGCGCTCATCATGAGCGGCTTTGGGATCAATTCCGAGATGGAGACCAGAGAGGTTCTTGCCCGGGCCGGCATGGATGCAGACATTGTCCACATCAACGACCTGATCGCAGGACGAATGCGACTGTCAGAATACCGGCTGCTCGTTTTCCCCGGCGGGTTTTCCTATGGCGATGATACGGGTGCCGGCAATGCGTATGCGAACCGGGTGAGAAACAATCTCTGGGATGACCTGCTGGAGTTCCTTGACGGTGACAATCTCGTTCTTGGGATCTGCAATGGTTTCCAGATCCTTGCAAATCTCGGGCTGGTGCCTGCGTTTGACCGGCACTATACCCGTGACATTGCCCTGATGCCCAACCGGGGCGGGAGACTGGAATGCCGGTTTGTCTCGTTCAGGCCCGCTGCCGACAATCTCTGGACCAAAGGGATCGAGCGGGTATACTGCCCGGTAGCCCACGGTGAAGGCAACCTCTCCTGCACTCCTGATACACTGTTGCGCTTAAAGCGGCAGAAGCAGATCGCATTTACTTATTGCCGTGATGACCTGACCCCCGCATACGGTGAATATCCCTGGAACCCGAATGGTTCGGTTGAGGATATTGCCGGGATCACATCTGCTGATGGCAAGGTGTTAGGCCTGATGCCGCATCCCGAACGGGCAATGGAGTTTGTTAACCTGTATGACTGGCCACTTAAAAAAGAACAGATGCGACGCAAAGGTGTGACTGTGCCGACAGAATCGATGAACATGCACCTGTTCCGGAATGCAGTTGGGTATTTCCGTTAAACAGGAATTTCTGATTTTTTTTGCTTTTTTTACCATTGTTTATCTGATCCTGTTGTTGCGCCGGCGGGATTTAAAAAAATCTTCTTGTAATGATCATTGAAAATGAAAGAGTTGGGCGGGTAACAAAACCGTTCAATAACCCGATCGTAATCCCCCGGGTTTTAAACCGTGGTGGGGACGAACAGGTTAGGTTTTACCAGTTCTTTTTGTACCGCCATTTTTTTTATCTTTTCACTTATATTGGGGCTGTTCTCCATGCGATGCCACTCCTCGTTACTCATCCCCATAAAAAAACTGCATGCCGAACATTTTATCCAGGCTTCATAATGATCCGGGAATTCTGCATGAGCTGTTGATTTTCCGCACTGGGGGCAGACAAATTTCTCCTGGGCAATCGAGGAGGTAACTTCACTCTCCCTGTCGTGGGGTTTTACCTTTCCTTCACCAGGGACCGGCTTTGGGTTATGGGTTTTTGCATCAACTGATTCATGATGGGGAGCCACGCTGCCGTCACCGCGTGCTATCCGTTCCTTAACTTTTAATTTGTCAACCATTTTTATTCATTACTCCTTTTTCTTCCTGATGTTATGAGTCATCACAGTCACTGTTTATTCAAATCCCCGTGATGCTCTCCCTGGAGCGCGGGAGTATATCCCTCTAATGGGTTGTTGCAAAATTTGAATCAACCCGGATTCATTGCAATTTTTTTTGTTTTTTTTTTAGTTGAATAAAAATGTACCGGATTTTGTTAAAGGAATTCGTAAGAATCGCTGTACCATTTTTCTCAAACGGAAGTGATCAGGTATACCTTCAGGTTCACTAGCGATGTTGCAGCCGGGTTGACCGTGATGCACTGCCAAAGGTTACGTGATCCCGTAATCAGCCGTGAAATTCAAAGAATCACGGCGCGGTAAACGGTGAATTGTTATGGGATCTGCCGGGGTAGCCGGGTTCTCTTATTACCAGTATTGGTGCAATTGCTCCATAACCCAACAGCAATAATGCCGGGTACGGTGTTAAGAGCATTCGTTTGATGCTGGCCGCTTAAGAGTGGTAGAGAAGAACCGGTTTTTTTGGTTGATTTTTTTAGTTGATGATTGGGTGACGATTCGCCAGTATGCAATTACACGTTGATGGCTCGTTTTGTAAAGCCAAAAAAAGATAGTTTCTCTTTTACATAATGCTTTCGAGTTTCTGCTCAAGCACGCCAAGTCCCTTCCGGATATCTTCAAGGTTCCTGCCGCCCGTGAGAATGATCTTTCCTGAAGAGAAGAGAAGCACGACGATCTTGGGGTCTTTGATCCGGTATACGAGACCGGGGAACTGTTCGGGTTCGTACTCGATATTTTCGACATTGAGCGTGACGACAATCTTGTTGAGGTTGATGTATTTCCCGAGATCGTACGAGCAGACCATATTCGTAACTGCGACCTTGGGCACTTTG
>JBAZRZ010000062.1:0-10727 GCA_041662685.1 Methanoregula sp. | reverse complement strand
ATCCATTGTTGGTTATTACAAAAAATGTGAACCATTCACTAAAAAAAATTATCTTGTCAACCGGGTATAGGTTATCCCCACACCGTCAAAGAGATCGACTTCGTCTGCTTTTATGGGAATATAATTTACCAGAATGACTTGTTGATCAATGGTCAGTGTCCTTGTGGTCTTGAATTGTGTAATGATCTTACCATTGGATCGTACATCTATTGAGATGGTATAATCGGATGGCTTGATATTCGTCGGGTTTAAGATTACCCGCGTTTCGATAAAGTTCCAATAAGGATTCCCCTCAGACCCCTGGCACCCCAGAAGTGTTTTTATCGCGGTATTTTCCGCTTTTCCTTCGGTATATTTCCGGAGAAATGTTTCATATTCATCTTCTGATAGTGCAGTGAGTTTTGGTCCGACCTGTTTTATACCGTAATTGGGATCTTTTACAATGGCCGGGAATGCATCCTCCATTGGACAGTTGGGGATGCTGTAATCAAAGGTTTTTTTCCGGACCTGGAGATATTCAAGATACGGATCATCGGTTGCGATCCGGGTAGGTGTTTTTGTTACCGTTGCAAGTGAAGGGGGTACGATCTCCGTCAGGTAAGTAACAGGGGGGGTAGAAACCGGTGAAGTGGACGCGGTTGATGGCAGGGAAAGGGGACGGGTCGTCTGAACTACCGTTACGGGTTCGTTCACACCCGTTGATTCAGAACGTGTACATCCACTCGTCACGAGAATCGCAATTAAAAAAAATATCAGGAAGAGGGTATGCTTTTTCATAGTAACTCAATTGAAAATTGCAGACCAATAAACTCTCTGTAGCTTCCTGTGATGTATTAAGACACGGGTAAACCGTATTTCAATGGAACCCCAAAAGGGCGATCGTGCGGCCTTTTACCTTTTTTTCCTCCCGCTTTTTGTGGCGGACATAAGAGACACTCATGGAAAAAGGGCTTTTTTAGGGGTGATGAGGGGCGGCACTACATTCATAAACAACAGGCTCTTTTTGATCCAATTCAATATCCTCTAATGCCTGGACGCTAACATTGTAAACAGAGATCTCATTTCCCCCCCTATGGCAAAACAAACGAAGCCCGATTCTTACGCCCGACCCTTCCTCAAATGGGCTGGTGGTAAAACACAATTACTCAGCGAGTTCGAAAAACGCCTGCCGGAGAAATTGAAAAATAAAAATATTACCAAATATGCCGAACCATTCATTGGCGGTGGAGCGGTCTTCTTCTGGCTCAACAAAACATTCTCTTTTAAACAGAGTTATCTCTGCGATGTCAATGAAGAGCTGGTTCTGTCCTATACGGTGATCAGGGATTCTGCAAACGATCTCATTGCTGCGCTGGGAAACCTGGAATTTGAATACCTCTCCAGTGATGAGAAGAAGAGAGAACAATTTTATTACGAGATCCGTTATTCATTGAACAGGAAATTACCGGGTATAAACTTCAACAAATACAGTGCTGACTGGGTAGAACGGGCAGCCCAGATCATCTT
The DNA here is from genome assembly GCA_041662685.1 of Methanoregula sp. GTDB lineage: Archaea > Halobacteriota > Methanomicrobia > Methanomicrobiales > Methanospirillaceae > Methanoregula. The sequence continues at coordinate 9,221 of JBAZRZ010000062.1, read as the reverse complement.
TCTGAACCGCACCTGTTTCAATGGTCTTTTCCGGGTGAACAGGAAAGGAGAATTCAACGTACCGTTCGGGAGATATAAAAATCCGGGGATTCTGAACGAGGATAATCTCAACGCGGTCGCAACATTACTTAAGCCCACGCAGATTCTCACGGGAGATTTCACGAGCATCGGGGAATTTGTCGATGACCAGACCTTTGTGTACTTCGATCCCCCTTACCGGCCGCTCAGCCAGACGTCTTCATTCACCTCATACTCAAAGAGCGGTTTTTCTGATAGGGACCAGATACGGCTCGTGGAATTTTTCCATGAGATGGATGAGAAAGGCGCAAAATGCATGATGAGCAATTCCGATCCACGAAATGAGAACCCGGACGATCCCTTCTTTGACAATCTTTTCTCGGATTATTATATCGAGCGGGTTCCCGCACGACGCCGGATCAACTGCAATGGTTCCTGTCGCGGGGATATTAACGAACTGATTATTACGAATTATCCGGTACACAAAACCGGGTAGTTTTTTTTCATAACGCAGAGTGATGAGGCCGGGGGAAAAACCCGGGATATGGATCCTTTTCACATCCGATCCGTATGATCAGGGCAGACAACAATCAGGGATTATTCTCATCATACGTTCCGGAATACGCAGGTTTTAAGAGAATCCGCACACCATCCAGCCAGAGATTACGGATCTCGTCTTGGTACATCCAGACCATCTCATAATTCTGGAGTCCTGAATACAGGGCCACGATCAGGATGGCTAACTGGTGGGCATCCACCTGGGTCCGGAGGAAATTTTTCCGCTTCTCGTTTTTGATCGCATCTTCAATGGCTGTCACAAACCCGGCATAATACTCCCGGGTTGCATGCCGGACATCGGAATTCCGGGTCGCAAGGGCAAACATCTCAAAAAAAATTGCCCGCTGGCGATTGTCGGTCAGGGCAAAGCGGTCAAATATCCGGAGAAGAGTCTCTTCTAACGGGCGGTTGTAGTAGGATTCGAATGCCACTTTCTGCATATTGCCGCAGATCGTTACAATGACCGCTTCAATCAGGGCTTCCCTGCTGAGAAAATACCAGTATACCGCACCTTTGGTAACACCTAGTTTTTTTGCCACGTCATCGATGGTCATCCCTTCACAGCCACGTTCGGCCATGACATCCAGGGCAGCTTCGATGATCCGGCGTTTGGCATCCTCTTTATACTCGGGTACGACCTTGGGCATTGCTCCTCATATTCACTTTACCCGTAACACGTAAAATAACATTGCATGCAGATGAAATACAAACCGTTTTGTATTTATACATACTATTGCGTATGTTATTTGGTAATTAAGAATGTGATAATTGAGGTGACAAAACCGTGAAGCAGGCCCCGATACTGATGAACGTCTCGTATGAAAGCGGTATAAAATTTATTGCAGAGAATGGTGCGGGACAGAAAATTTCCGTTGAACCGGGTTTGGTTCTTGGAGGAAGCGGAAAACCCCCCAACCCGATCGATTACCTGCTGGCCTCTCTTGGCAGTTGTGCAGGAATCAAAGTGCTGCTCGATTTAGTGGAGAGCAATGCTAAACCGGATTCCCTTAAAGTAACGATCACGGGGACCCGGAGAGAGACGCCCCCGGCCGTATTTGAAAAACTGCATCTCACCTTCTTCCTTACCGGTATTTTGGATGACAGGACGGTTGCTGCTGCCATCCATGAGACGATGATACTCATGTGCCCGGTTGCAGTGATGATGGGGAAAGCCACAGAAGTGACGTGGGAGCACAGGATTGCATGAAGCCCCGCTTCCCCCATCACCACCCGTTACCGTCTTTAAAGGAGAGCGACACAGGGGACAATGAACGTGGTGATCGCAATGGTTGCTGATACAAAAGAAAACGATGAGTTTACCTTTCTCCGGTAGGCTGCCATGAAACTGGGCGCAACTGATGCAAAAGTGATTCCGGCCACAGACGTCATCGTCGAAAACCGGGTCCCGCTGAAATGTCGGGCCGGGTGTATTGGGTACGGAAAAAAACTCACCTGCCCGCCCTACGTCCCAACCCCGAATGAGTTCCGGAATATCCTCGGCGAGTACCGTACCGCCCTGCTCGTGAAATTTACTTCGCCGGCGATCGCTGACCCTGACGTCATTCACTCCACCTATAAGTACTGGCTCGACCCGGAAGCTCCGGCAGACAAGAAGGAGAAGGCAACACAGTTCTGGCAGGATTATTTTACCGGTAGTAAAGACTGCGCCCCGTGACGTTCGAACTCGAAAAGACCGCGTTCAATGCGGGATACACGCTTGCCCTTGCATTTGTGAATGGCTCCTACCGGCTCTGCGAGACCTGTAACGTGAAAGGGGAATCTGCCTCCACCCGACCATGGCCCGGATCCCCGAGCATGCCGTTGATATCAACATGAAAAAGACTGCGGAAAAAGCGGGGATGCCGATCACCTTCCCGGTCACCGGTCACCCGGAACCGATGGCGATATTACTAATCGATTGATAATTCACAGGAGAAAGAGAAGGCGAGAAACCATGACCGAAATTACGTTAAGACCTGTCGACCGGGTGGAAGTAACCGTCTTAGTCGATAATTATATCGATATCTTTGTACCGCTGGCAACCCCAGCAGACCGCCGTCTGCCGTTCGACCCGGACCGGCTGCTCCTCGCTGAGCACGGCCTCTCGTGTCTCGTCCGGGTCTTTGCCGGGAACAGGGAGCACACGATCCTTCTCGATGCCGGGCTCTCTAAAGACTGCCTCTTCCATAACGCCCGTGAGCTGGGCCTCGACCTGCACAACGCCGAAGCCGTGGTCCTGAGCCACGGGCACTTCGATCATATCGGCGGGCTTGCGGAGTTATTCTGCAATGCCACCCATCAGATCCCGCTCGTCGTCCACCCGGACGTTTTTCTCAAGCGGAGGCTGAACCATCCGGCCAAAGGCCCGGTCAGTCTCCCCCAGCTCGATGCGGTTGCGTTAAAAAAGGCCGGCGCGGATATCCAGCAACGGAAGGGGCCCTCGACCCTTTCTGATGGTCACCTGCTTGTAACCGGGGAAGTAGAACGGACGACATCCTTTGAGAAGGGGATACCGGGAATGGAAGCCCTGACTGGAGACCACTGGACGACCGACCCCATCAGCGACGACCAGGCGCTCGTCATCGACATCAAGGGCAAAGGCCTTGTCGTGATCAGCGGGTGTGCCCATGCGGGGATTATCAACACGGTGGAGTACGCAAAGAAGTGCACCGGTGTTGACAGGGTCCATGCGGTCATGGGCGGGTTCCACCTCACCGGGCCGGCCTTCGAACCGATCATCCAGCCAACCATTGACGGGATGAAACGGATCAACCCGGATTATTTCGTGCCGAAGATGCAAAACAAAAATTTATTGCATGTACTCTTAAAAGATTACCTGAACTTTTTACCATGAGGTTGTCGAATTGGCTTTTTGTACCAGGGTGTGAAAAATGATTCACTATTTGATCGATATCCTCCTGATGGGTTCAGTAAAGCATCAGATTCGCACGCTAAGCAATCATTTAGCGGAAATTTAATCTCGGGGATAAACTGGTTATCCCGCATATCACCCTGGCCGGACCTTTTTCAACCCAGGATGAAAAAAAAAAACTCGTAGAAGATTTCACAAGAATGTGTACGAACCAGAAGGTGATTCCAAAATATGAGGTGGGAACGTATGGATTTTTTGACGAAACGAAGGTTTTTTATGTCACTATTACCCCTGACGAGAACCTGAAACAATTCCGCTATCAGTTATCCCAGGCACTCTCCCCCTATTGCTCATTACGGAACTATGATCGGGATTCTGCCGATGAATTTAAGTTCCACGCAACGCTCGCCATGAAACTTGACTGGCTCACCTTCCAGAGAATAAAATGGTATTTCAGAGGGCAGGAAAGTGTCATGTACCGGCACCATCCGATCCAGGCGACATTACTCCGGAATTCCAAAATTCTCTGCGAATATGATTTTATCCAGAACAGGATGCTGAGCCGGGCACAGGCACTGAGCAAGGCGACAATGATGCGCGATTTTGATATTCTTAAATCGTGGTCTGATGGCAGTTGGGAATGAGAGTACTATCGCCCGGTATTTCAGGAAGCGACCAGTAACGAATCGATGTGAATAGTGCAGTAGTTTCTCCCCAATCCCTTTTTTTTTAAATGATTACCCGTCAATGGTGTGTTATGTTAATATAACACACAATGGATTGTGGACAATTCAAAAAGATAATTTGGTCTTTACGTCTGAATCTCCATAGCAGCCTACTATTCTCTTGGTTCGATTCCTGTATTAAAAGATGAAATCTTTGTCCGCGCGACAGAACAGGTACCACGGTGCCGGAGAGTGCCGGCCCGGTATTCGTGCTCGTCAGAACTCCCGTGGGATCATAGGAGCACTAGGGCGATCGCAAGGGTCGCAACCTTGAGTAATCCACGACGACGGCAGTTGGAATAGCGAATTCAAAGCTCACCTTAAAAGGTATGGTATCAAGCCCATATTGGCCAGAGTGAAGCATCCCCAGACGAACGGAAAGTTAGAACGGTTTTCCGGGAGTTTGCGAGAATCATAGGTCAGCTTTTCGTTTATTCGAAGTTTTTATAGGCTGGTACAACGATATAGGGATATTTTAAGAAGGAAAAAAGCTAATTAGAATCAGTCAAAGGGGTAGTGAGGTGACTATATGCCAACGAGTAAGAAACAGATGGTGAAGCTGAACCAAGTGAAGAAGGCCAAGGCAGAAGAGCTCTCAAAGCAGGCGGCTTCGGGTAGCCAAGAGGCCAAGAAGAAACTCAAGAAGCTCGAGAAAAAGCTCAAGTGAGCCGCTTGGAAACTGCCTCGCTCATTTTTTTACGGGTTTCCGCGGCTTTCGCTGGGTCTTTTGGTAGAGGTATCCTTACACGAAATTACCTTTACTCGATATTAAGCACCACACACTAAAATTGGTGTTCCTTTATTCCTTCATAATTCGGGTAGAAGTGCTCAAATTTCACTCCGTTTTTAACCCACGTGGTAGTATATTCGCGTTTTTCGCTTTGTTTATTGGCTCTTTGCTTTCTGGGCGTGAAATCTCTACTGCTTGACATTCATCTGCCGTATCGGGTCTGCGGTATCGCATAATCTGTGATAAACCACGTGATTTTTGGATGCGTCGCCAGCCATATTTCCATACAAGCGCGTTGAAGACGTGTCTGCCAGCGGTCATTTTGTTATTATCGTTATTGTCAGGAAATTTTGAGGTAAGGGCAATACATCCGGATGAGTACCTTTCCGCCCTCGTAAAAAAAATTATGATTCCGGTTTTTTTTTGTTGGTAACAATTCCGGAAATTGCTCGTCTTCAGGGTTTTGTTCAACTCATAGGAACGCAAAGATGGTGATACAGCCGGCAACAGCATACATAAACAGGCTCACAACAATCATTGCACTCTGGACGAGGAGGAATGATGCCCAAAGGATGGCGGCAAAGATGATCAGGTTAAGGTAAATATAGTGCTTGAACTTTGTGGTAAACGTGAAGGCAAACGATGACATGAAAGTCGCGATGATGGCAAGCGCAACACTGGTGTATATCATTTCACCTCTTGTCAGGAGGAACGTTGCCCATAGCAACCAGCACAATCAGGAAAAAAAAGACCCAGGTACGGAGTTCTTTTTGGCGTTTTGAAGGAATATCCATTGAATCATACTGCTATTTTTCAGATAATGAGTATTATGCCCTGAAGATTCGGAGACAACTATTCCCTGCCAGGACTGTTTTCCCCCAAATCCCATCCACCCTATCCCTTACAGGGCAAAATCTGTAAAGAGAACATTCCCCATTGGCCGGGACACCGGCCTGCACGGTGAAAAAATAATTTCCCCGCTATTTTTTTACAGACAAAATAATACAATTCTTTATAAATCCATTATTTTAAGAGATACTGAGGACCAAGCATGGGGGACAATGATGTATCCATTGAATCTGTTGAAGTAGCACTATTGTCTGAAATCGAACTGTCGTCTGCGATGATGATAAAGGATGCCTACCTGCCGGATTCCGGGGAAAATCCTGATGAGGGGCAGCGTGTTCCCCCTTTGCTACCCACAGACTCCCCTCAGGGGGATGGGTCAGCCGGGCCAAATGCCCTGGTCTATATCACAAAAATCTCAAACCCGACTACTCCAGAAGAGATTGAAAAAATTCTCTTAAAAAAACCTGACCGCACAGCACATGCGGATTCTTACGATTTTTACACGCTGGTACTCACCCTCAGTCTGCGGCTGAGTGATCCGTCAACCACCCATTTTCTCAACGGAACCATCGATCTTGCGTTACCCCGCTGGATAAAAACTCTTACCTATTCCCCCAAAGCAAAGGGCGTTATTAACGCCATTATTGAACACGGTGGCGATGCGCTCTCCCTCTCCCCGGGTCTGGATCTTTTGGCATCTGCTGCGCAGGGTACCACAAACCCAACGGATTCCCAGGAAAACCGGTTCAGGATCCCGGTGGGCCCGGAGGAGAAGATCGCCGGCACCTATCGCAAAAAAACAGGATACACTCTTACTATTCCCGCATCTGCTTTGCTGGAATACCAGGGGATGCTTAAAAACGAGCATGAAATGTTCTGGGAAATTTTTCCCCCGATGCCCGGTCAGGAGGTTGAACGGTCAGGAAAAGAGATGCAGGTAGTTTTTCCTTCATTGTCCAGTGTCCCAAAAAAATCCTCCCGAAAATCACTGCCCATATTGAAGGCAGGGTGAAAGGGAATCTCTGGGGAGTGATTCTCCTCAAAGGCTCGGTATTTTTGTAATAACGATACAAGGGAACGTACATCGCATGATAACGCAGGATATTGTCAGGACACCCTGGGATGAAGCGGGATACGGGAATCTCGCCATCTGGGAGAATGACACCATCACGGTGGTGCCCCCCGATTATTCCGGTGAAATTGCAGGAAAAAAGCCGCTGGTCATCTTAAAGCTCATTGCGCTCGTGAACCGGTTTGAACTCCTCGATTTTGCTCTCAACGATGAAGAACTGCTCAATAAAATTGAAGATATGATCCGGGCTGCCGGTGGACAGGTAGTCCGGGGTCCACGGTCGTAACGCTAGTATGTCGTGTCCGGGCGCCTGCACAATTTTGACCGTCACTACCTCAATATTTTAGGAAAAATCCTGATGAGCGGTAATGCCCCGTTCACAACAACTTTGTCTCTTCGGTTGGTTTGGGCACTTTGACAATCAGCGCCCGGAACACCGCCTTGCTCTCGTTTGTCCAGCGGTGGGGGATCCGCGCCGGGCTCTCGACCAGCTGATCTTTTGTCACCGATGCCCGTTCGGTGCCGATCTCCACAATGCCGGTGCCTTCCAGCACATAGAAGAAGACATCGACCGGTGTCATGTGTTTTTTCAATGGTTCACCGGGCTGCAATGTGATCACTACGGCTATCGCGTTGGTTGTATCGTAAATTTTCCGTGCATCCACATGGTGGGGGTTTGGCCCTGACTGGACCTTTGAGACATCAGTAATCTTCATGATTCATTCACCTTTTTTTGTTTTACCCTTGTTTCACGATCCTTTGTTTTCGTGTCCGTTTTGTTCATGGAGAGATCCTTTATGGGGCTATACCGCCATCGATCGTGATCGTTGTATCGGTAACCGGGCTCTTCCTTCCCGACTGCTCCAGTGCCCGGTCAACGACATACCGCACACCGCTACAGCACGGGACCTCCATATGGACGACCGTGATCGATTTAATCATATGAAGGGTGAAGATCTCTGCAAGTTTCGTGATATACCCGTCAATGTCTGCATCCAGTTTCTGGCAGAAGATGATGACGATCCGGTCCCGCAGGAACTCTGCATGGAATTTCGGGAACGCGAAGGGGACGCAGTCAGCAGAGACCAGCAGATCGGCGTTGTCAAAATACGGGGCTGCCGGGTTGAGAAGCGTGAGCTGGACCGGCCACTGCCGCAGTTCGGATCCGGTCTCCGCAGACGGTTGCCGGGTACTGATATGTGGGCTACGGGGAATGCTCCGGGCTGCCGATCCCGGACAGGCCCCGAACGGGTGATGGTCGGCAAGTGCGGGTGGGCAGGTTATGGCGGGTTTCTTACGGGCAGAATCCAAAAGTGGCTTACGGATGACGGCAGTATTGTCGTGGTCGGGAATGGCAATCGTGTGCTCGATTAAGTATTCGATCGCCTCATTGTAGAGTTCCCGCTGCCCGTTGCCGGCAAGATGTTCGAGATGTGCCTTGATGACCGGTACTCCCTGTCGTACAATAGTTGCCATGACGGCCTTCTCATCATAGAGTGAGGCTTCCCGCTCTACAATCGAGATCGCACCCTCCGGACAGGTGCCTATGCAGGCCCCGAGGCCATCGCAGAAGAGATCACTTACCAGCCGGGCTTTTCCTTCGATGAGCTGGAGGGCTCCCTCAGGACAGTCAGGAATGCACTGCCCACATCCCGTGCATTTTGTTTCGTCAATACCGATGTTCTTCCGTTTCATACCGTCACTCCCGGACAATTCATGGTTTTTCGTTGCCTCGATTTTTTAGTGTCCATCTTACAGCACACATACCCCGCAGTCCTGTTTCCCGCAGGGAATGTTGTCGATCTTCCATTTCAGGGCCCAGCGCTTGATGTCACGGATCACATCCATGATCTCGAGCCCGCTCTCAGTGAGTGTATACTCGGCTTTGACCGGAAATGTGGTTGCATCTACGTTCCGTGTCAGGATCCCTTCGTCTTCAAGTTCCTTCAACCGCTCGGAGAGCACTTTGGGGGTAATGCCGTCTAAGGAATCCTTGAGATCGGAGAACCTGCGGGTATGACCGCTGCCCTTGTAGAGTTCCAGGATGATCAGCAGCATCCATTTCTTCGTGAGGTACCGTACAGTCTGGTTGACCGTGCATGCATCATCCATGGTATACTTTTGGAAACCCCCGGCTATTTATAACATGGTATGTTATTAATATCTTATATCAAAAGTATACAAAAGGAGTTGAATCATGTTCTGTAACCAGTGCGAAGAAACTGTAAAGGGAACGGGTTGTACCATAAAAGGTGTCTGTGGTAAGGAAGATGTGCTCTGTAGAAATGATTTCCTCACGAAGAAAAACCGAGTGAAAAACAACCGAAAGATCTAAGGTATGGTGTCTCCTTACAATGTTATGCTAGTAAAGAATAAGGAGACAATTAATAAATCGTC
>JBAZRZ010000061.1:0-10885 GCA_041662685.1 Methanoregula sp. | reverse complement strand
TCGTTCCAGTCCCAGTGTCTTTTTTAGGGTGCACTCCGATTCATCAATCTCGTTGAGGCGCCGGTCCCAGGTCTGTGCAAATTTCAGGAAATAATACGATGAGAGCAGGCTGCGCCAATGAGATCGCGAGAGAAAAGAGCATGGCCGGGATGAGAAGGAGATTATCGAGGGTGAATGCAAAGCCGCCCGATGTGACAGACAGAACTTTGAGACTGTTTGCGATCCCAAGCTCGAAAAAGGCCCCCCCGCCCAGCGTGCAGATAAGGATCATGGCCCGGATTGTCTTGCGGTTATCCCGGTAATGGGCGAGCATCCTCACGATAAGGCAGGTAAGGCGCTCGTCCGTGATAGCATCACCATCTCTCCCGAGATCCTCTTTGATCCTGACAATTCCCTCATAGATCCTGATTGTTGAGAGTATCCAGCTGATACCGAGCCCGAAACAGATCATGGCTATCGCCCCGGTGAAGATCCGTAACCCGAGGATCACCGGAAACCCGGGGATGAGCGGATCTATGGTCTGACTGAGAATGGCGGTAACCACGTACTGCACACCAATCGCGATGGCAATGGCTGCAAAGACGAGGTTGAGGAGCGATATAAGAAAGAAATGCCGGATCTCGGTTCGGAACTGGCTGAGTACTGGGTTCATGATTCACCGACTTATGTGTATTTTAGCGTTCTGCAAATAAAGAGCATGAAACTATGTTACGTAGCTGGGATTGTATCAGAGAAAATTTCTAAAAAAACCCGGTCTGGTTCTGCACTACACTGCATCGATGTGACCTAGGATACGAAGAAGACAAAACTATTCGGAAGCTTCTTTATTGCGAGATTAATCAAATGCGCTACGAATTGAATAACAAATAATTTTTTATATATTATACACGAAAAAAATAATTTTATACTGATTTATTGTTTATAATACAATATTCAATATTCATTGTTTGTCCATTGAAGGATCTTTATCACCGGATAGTGAAACAATCACGCGGAGAATTGTCAGAGTATTATACTGATAAAGTCAGCATTGAAATACGTTCAAAAATAATTCTGCATTATACTAACATCCGCCCAATTATTAGTTTCGATATTTGGAGACAACACTGTCAAAGAGAACTGAATCCTCAAATAACCTATGAATCCCCCTTTAGAGAATATCTCTCAAAATGTTCCGATGAAGAATTTTTATCAGCATTACAAATTCTCTTGATGATTCATTTAGAACAAACAAGATCAAGTTATGAATATGTTGATAGTTTCAAGTTAGCTATAGAAATTATTAATAAAATATTTAAAATCGAAAAAGTGGGTTTCGACATATCGTATGTATCCGACTCTCATCAAACAGATGTCCCAATTTTAATTATTCCAATTGATTCAGAATGTTTGCACGATGAGGTGATTCAACCGACAAGAACGCTCTTGCACAAATTAGAATTTGGTGGGGTACTAAACGAATTTGACAATGCATTGGATGATTTACGATTTGAAAAATATGAAGATTGTATTCACAAAGCAGGAAAAGCCTATGAAAGTACACTAAAGACAATTTTGGATAAAAAGCAACTACCCCACACTAAGGGAGAGAAAATTTCTGCTTTATTAAGCAAAGTTAGAGATGCCTTAAAATTAAAAGACCCCTCACTTAATACATTATTTGAACACGTTTGGCCAGTATTAAATCAAGGACCTAATATTATACGTAATTTTGAAGGAATAGGTCACGGACAAGGAGCAGACATAAAAAAATATGAAGAAAGTTACGCGAACTTCGTTTTACATCTCGCAGGAACATATATTGTTTTTCTTCTTGAGAGAGACGAGAAGTGCACTTGATTTGAACTGAAGTACTATTTTAGAAAATGGAGATCTAAAAATTATTCATCCTCAGGAAGGATATCAATTCCAAACCCGACACCCGCACAGTCTTTATTTGGCACCACCAGAGATAATCGAGGCATCTGAATCTCTTTTCATAAACCATCTCATATGAGAAGTATTCATCATCATAATAAATGAAAATTTGAAAAATTTTCTTGAGTAAAATAACCACAGAAGATTAGTTAATAAAATGCTAAAAATTAGGGTTTTTTCTTAAAAATATTGAGAATTGCCCGACAGATTCGAGATGGTATCTGTAACAAATTTTTTACTGCAATATCCAAATAATCAGTTGATAATTTACCGAATTTATATGTGTAAATCCAAACGCTCTCTTTAAAATTATCTTGGGTTTTTAGGAAATTGGTTAAAAATACTCTAGATCTTGCCAGTAATGGGATTGTAAGGATTAAAAAATCGAAACACATCGATAAAAAGAAACAAATAAGAAATATTGTTATAAACAAGAAAAATAGGGTTGTAAAAAAATCAAAACGATTTTCAAGAATCCACTGGAATGAAGGAACGTTTTGGATAAATCCCACAACTACGTTAATTAGCATGAATAGCATGCCTATGCCAGTTAGAAAATACGGAAACGTATATGCCAATTCTTTGATTTTATAATTTTTTATTGCTTGAAATCGTTCGTATTTTGGTAAGACTTCATTAGTCGGATCTAAACAATATCCAATAATTCGAGTTAAAAGATAGAAGAATATTACACAGATCGTATATAGAATTAGAAAAACGACGATACCAATAATGAAATATTCTGGGAATGTGGTTCCCGCCAGATGTGTTTGGGGACGAAAAACGTTGAAAGAATATGGGAGAATTTGACTTGCTGAATTTAATTGATTATACCATTTTATAATAACTTGAAAGAACTTTTCATATAAAATATTAGCAAGTAGGAAAAAAACAGTTCCAATTGCGCCTGCAATGAAAAGTTTTTCCACCCCTTGTATCTTTTCTTTGAATTCGTCGATATTAAAAGAATAAAACAATATTAAAAGGTAAGTAAACACTATCCAAAAATATAGAGGCGTAATTTTGGGGCACACTAAATCATCTAGAATGGGTATTGGCATTAATCAGTTGTTAATGGGGATGTAAATAGAACTGCCCCTCATACAGAATTGATAATTTAAAAAAACATTATTATAGATGAAAAATTCGTAACAATCCTGAACCGATAAATCTCGTCCCGGTCGAGCTGCTCTCACAACTCCTCCACTGCGCGACCAACCTCTTTCGAAGACATGAAAATAAAACCCTTCTCACTTCCCCTTAACCATCCTCTTAATATTCCCCACAATACTCTGGAGCCGCAATGCCCCGCCCATCACGCCTGTCATAACAAACCTCCGGGCACCCATTCCCCTGCCCTCCATAAGTTCCGAGACCTCCTTGAGACGCTCCTGGATGGGAATATGCTGGGGGCAGATCCGTTCGCATTTCCCGCAGTGCTTGCAGAGCCCGGCATACGCGGGGACATTGCCGATAATCCCGCCAAGACGGATGATGTACAGCATCCGGTTCTCCCGGTTCTTGGGGAAGAATGCCGAGTTGTTGTAGAATGCAAAACACTCCGGGATATTGACTCCCGCAGGACAGGGCATGCAGTAGCGGCAGCCGGTACAGTCAACTTTCATCAACCCCCGGTAGATCTTGCGGGCCTCTTCGAGCACTGCAAGGTCCGATTCCGTGAGTGAACCCGGCAACGCGGTCTCCGCCACCCGCAGGTTCTCCTCGATATGGGCCTCCTCGTTCATGCCCGAAAGGACAACAGTCACGGCGGGATGATTCCAGACCCAACGCAGCCCCCACTCCGCAGCACTCCGCTTCACCGGCGCAGCGTCAAAACACTTCTGCACATCGTCGGGCACATGACCGGCAAGGTTCCCACCCTGCAGGGGTTCCATCACCATGACTGCAATCTGTTTTGAGGCTGCATATTCAAGTCCCGCGATTCCTGCCTGGTTATGCTCATCGAGGTAATTGAACTGGATCTGGCAGACATCCCATGCGTACGCATCGATGATCTCTTTGAACGTGTCCGTGTTGCTGTGAAACGAGAAGCCGGCGTTTTGTATCCTACCATCTTTTTTTGCCGCATCCAGGAACTCCAGCACGCCAAGACGCCGGAGTTTGTCCCACGACTCTTTCCCGAGACTGTGAAGCAGGTAATAATCGATGTGATCGGTGTCGAGTTTTTTCAGTTGTTCCGCCAGGATACGGTCCATGTCAGCCCGGGAAAAGACGGACCAGGGTGGGAGTTTGGTGGCGATCCGAACTTTCTCCCGGTAGCCGTCTGCCAGTGCCCGGCCCAGTATCACTTCACTCTTCCCGAAATGGTAGATGGGCGCGGTATCAATATAGTTGACCCCGTGATCGATAGCGTACCGGAGCTGGCTGATTGCCCGGTCTTCATCAATGCCGCCACCTTCTTTCTTCGGCAGCCGCATGTAGCCAAATCCCAGAATTGAGAGTTTATCGCCGGTTTTAGGGACGGTACGGTAGAGCATAGAGGTTCCTTTCCGGAGATTGGCGCGGGAAGCGGATAAGGATAATGGAGGAGGGGGGGGGGGAAGAGAAAGGTAGAGCATACCGCTACAGGAATGCAGGTGTAACAATGAGGGGGTTATTTTACGGGAACGGGGATATGCAGCCGCTCGTAGAATACATCCATACCGGGCTCTTTGCCGAGGAATCCCCGGAGCAGTACATCGCCATCCTGCATATTCCCCGGCTCAACGATCCAGCGGCGGTAATCCATGCCGGCGGTCGTATTCGTAAGTCCGTCGCGCTCGAAACGGGTATAGATATTGAGGGCATACACTTCCGACCAGAGATAACCGTAGTAACCGGCATCATATCCCCCCATGAAATGGCCGATGGTTGCGGGCTCATAACCCCCTTCAATGGGGGGGGATACCCATCTGCTCTTCGTACATTGCATCAGAGATGCTCGTCACATTCACGGGTCAGCGTGAGGTATGGAACACCATATCCTCGCTCGAGATCATGAGCATGCGGGAGTACGTCATTCCCGTATCCATATCGCGGGCCTCGATCATCCGGGTGCGCAGGTCAGCGGGGAGTTTCTGCCGGGGATCGGTATACAGGCCGGAGATCTCATCGAGCACCTGCGGCTGCCAGGTCCATTCTTCCAGCGCCTGCGAGGGAGTCTCGGCAAAACCATTCCACATTGTAGCCTGACAGGGTGGCATACGGAGCCCGGGTCAGGCTCACATGGAGGGCATGACCGAGTTCGTGGAAGAGCCCTTCGATATCATCGTGCGAGAGGAGCGAGGGTTTGTCCCCCTCTGGTGCCCGCACATTGCCGATAATGGCAGAGACCGGGATGCTGTACGAACCCCGGGGTCCGGCCCGGCCGCCCTTCAACTGGTACTCCATCAAGTGACCGTATTTTCCCTCGCGGGGGAAAAGATCAACATAGAGATACGCAATTGTATTTCCTCCAGTAGCATTCTTGATCCGGTAGAGTTTCACGCCATCTGCCCAGACTTTTGCATCTTTCACATCGACAAACCGGATCCCGAGCAGGCCGGAGTACTGGTCAAAAATCCCCTGCATGGTCTGGTTGAGCGGGAAATACTGCCGGATCGTCTCATCATCCAGGGCATATTTTTCAACCCGGAGTTTTTCTTTGAGGAAGAGGATACCCCATGGATCCACCGCAGTTGCCGAAGGGTCGAGCTTTTTCTTTATCGTAAGCAGCACGGCCATCTCCGCCTTTGTCTTCTCCTTCAGCGGCTCTTTGAGTGCGGCCAGGAACGTGAAGACATTTTCTGGTTTTCCTGCCATCCCCCCGTCGATCTGGTAATCCGCCCATGTGGCAAACCTGAGTTCTACGGCGATCTGCTCCCGCAGGACAATCGCTTCTTCAAAAAGCCGGGTGTTCTCGTCAGCCTGCCGGTTCACATACGCGCTGTACACCCGCTTCCGTGTCTCGCTGCTACCGGCACTCTGCATCACGGGCAGGTAATCTGGTGTCTTCATGGTGACAAGGTACGTTCCACGGTCGTTTTTTTTGAAACCGACAAGGACTGTACCCGGTACCCCCGAAAGTTCCTGCGGGGTAAACTCGAGGGTAGTATTGTCATTGTTCAGGTTGGTTGAGAACCGGGTCTCCAGCCGGGAGAGATTTGCCATCATGTCCCGGACCTTTGAGAGCCGGTCATCGGGCAGGCTCAACCCGTTCTTCTCGAACAGCCGGATTGTCTTGTTGTACAACCGGGATTCATCCGGAGTACGGGGCGTTACACCGTGAATCGCGTTGTAGAGATCGCGGCGGGTATAGACACCGACCATGAAGATTCCGGTCTTCTCCTCGCAGTCCGAACCTTCTGCCGATATCGCCGGATCGGGATAGACATAACTCATCATCGACAGGGGCATGGTTGCATCGGAAATGTCACCCATGGCCTGTTCGAACCTGAGCAGGGTCGTGTCAACGGTCCGGTCGTTGGGGGGAGTTGCAGCAATCGCCGCAAGCGATGCATTCGCGGATACCAAGGCGGCGTCGCAGCTTCGGGTAATCTCACCCGGAGCATACCGGGAACGGACCGGTTCCTTAGGATCAGGCTCCGTCAGGTTGGGCTGAGTCCATAGTGCCGGGGAAACTGGCTGAACTTCCGGTGACCTGCCCATACCTGCGGGAAAATAATTGGCAGTGAGCAGGACCAGGGACATGAGCACGACAAAGAGGATAACCCCGTATACTATTTTTTCCATGATCGTCACTGGTAGCTGGGGGCCGGGATATGATAAGCGGTTGGTTCATGACCATGCCACTACTGCAAGATTATTAATCATCCTCTCCTTTGATTGTTAATGGTGTTTTATGGCAATTGACTGGTATAAGGAATTTGTAAACCTCGGGTATACCCCCGCACGCGATGAACTCGTTTGTCTCTTTTATTTCGAACCGGCAGCGGGCATCAGTCCGGAAGAAGCCGCCGGGCGGATCGCATCAGAGAGTTCGACGGGCACATGGACAACGCTCTTTACCATGCCCCCCCGGATGAAAAAATTGCAGGCAACCGTCTTTGAGATCGACGGGAACTACACAAAGATCGCGTACCCGCTCGCACTCTGGGAAGAGGGCAATGCGGTCCAGTTGCTCAGCGGGATTGCCGGCAATATCTTTGGCATGAAGGCACTCAAAAACCTCCGGCTCATCGATGTCTCGTTCCCGGCAGCCTACATTAAAAATTTCAAGGGACCGCATTTCAGCAATGACGGCATCCGAAAGATGATGAAGGTTTATGGCCGCCCGCTCACCGGCGCGGTGCCAAAGCCCAAGATCGGGTTTTCAGCAAAGGAGCATGCCGATATCGCGTACGAGACGTGGATGGGAGGGTTTGATTTTGTCAAGGATGACGAGAACCTGACCTCGACATCGTTCAACCGCTTTGAAGACCGCGTGAAGTTCATGACAAAACTGCGGGACAAAGCCGAGAAAGAGACGGGTGAACAGAAATCCGCGTACCTCAACATCTCAGCAGATGTTGAGACCATGAAAAAGCGGGCGCAGTTACTGGCGGACAATGGCTGGAACTTTGCGATGATCGATGTGGTAGTCGCAGGTACGGCAAGCGTCATGACCATGCGGGACTACTGCTCCGATCTCGGCCTCGCAATCCATGCCCACCGTGCCATGCACGCGACATTTGACCGGAACAGGAAGCACGGGCTTACGATGCTGTTCCTGGCAAAACTTATGCGGCTCATCGGGGTCAGTCAGATCCACACCGGTACTGCGGTGGGAAAACTGGTTGGCACCAAAAAGGAAGTCCTGTTGCTTGCCGATGCGCTGCGGGAGAAGAAAACCGCCGGCATAGAACACATGGCGCTTGACCAGGACTGGGGCTCCATCAAAAATGCATTCCCGATCTCATCGGGAGGCCTGCACCCGGGATTGGTTCCCGAAGTGCTGGACATCTACGGCTGCGAACTGGTGCTGCTCGTGAGCGGCGGCATCCACGGCCACCCGAAGGGCACGCGGGCGGGTGCGACTGCAACCATGCAGGCAATTGAAGCGTGGCAGGAAGGCATCACACTCGATGTAAAAGCAAAGAAAGTAAAGGAACTGGCCGATGCACTCAAGAAGTGGGGATATTACAAACCAAAATAATCCTGAAAAATAATCCTGAAAAAACCCTTTTTTTAATTCCCGACAGAGATATTCATCATCTCCCATTCCCGATTGGAGAACATGCAAGATATTGTAACCAGCAAAAAGATGGAAAACGGTATTGTTGTTTTCTGGACCGAGAAAGGCAAGAAGAAGAACGAGTCCTTCAATTACACAGAGCTCGTCGACATGAAGATCAACGCGCTCGATCTGCTCGAACGCCTGAAGTCCTACAAGGTTGACATCGCGGCGCACAAAATCATTGTACAAAAATAACCCATGCGAAATACGTACAGCAGGGAAGGCGAAACACCGTCCATCATACTTGGTCTTTTATGGTGCTTCCATGAACAGGTAAAACGAGGCTTGATAATAAATGGCAAAAAGACTGATGCTTTAAAAAGGCAATATGCTCCATAGAATAACCAAGACGAGATGGTAATATGGGAATTCCGTACCTGAACAGTGATGAATCCATACTTCTGTCAACGCAAAACATCCTTGTCGATGCTGCGGTTTCAGAAGCGATACTGACAAACCGGCGCCTCCTCATTGTGGACAGCAACAATCCCCTGTCCCAGCACAAGGAGATACCGTTTGCTGCGATCGAAACCGTAACAACCATGGAGAGTGGATCCGGTGACCCGGCGATCTCCCTTGCAATCCTGAAAAAGACCGGTGGGACCATACCTATGCAACTGGTCTTTACCCAGCAGCCCCGTTCACCACGGACCAGTGAGAGAGATGAATGGGCGCAGAGGATCAAAGAGCAGATCGATCTGCTGCCTGCCGGCACTGCCCCGGAATATGTGGAATTTACTGAAGATGTGGGTGAAGATCTGAAAAAACTGATCGGGTATAAATCCGAAGAAGCACCTGAGGCAGCAGAGGACAAAAATATCCCTGCTTCAACCCGCCAGAAAAACAAAACTTCCCTCTCTTCCCGGTTCCATCCTCCTGCAACCACAGCGCCAAGTAAAAACACGCTCATTGCAATCACGGCAATCGTTATTGTCATCCTGCTGATTGCCGGTGCAGCATTCATCTACCCGGCCTTCCTGTCGCCAAAGACCAGCGTACCTCTGCCTCCGGCCACTCCTGCCCCGGCAGCAGCAGTTACCACGGCACCGGTCACAACTTCTGTGCTTACTGCAGAACCAATCCCTGTACCATCAGTAACGCTGGCACAGACGCCCATTCTGCAACAAACCACCATTACCCCAACCCAACCCCAGACAGCTATACCCGTAACGGGCATATGGGTCAGGATCGGGTACGATGGAGACTATACCGGATCAATCGGAACAGGGGGAAGAATGATCGAAGTGAGCGGAACGAGGGGACGTGTATACCGGGTATCAGCAGCCAGTACCGATATCATTGAAGTATCCATCCAGAAACTCGACACCGCCGGCCTGCCTCTGACCGTTGAGGTCTTCAGTAATGGGGAGATGATCCAACATAAGACGATCATCACTCCCAAGGGTACATTAGAAATGACAGTTGATCTCAAAAAGGCCCAGACGCCCATAGTCACTCCTACAGTGACACCGTAACATTACAAAAAGATCAGATAAAATCAGACACCATTCTGAAATCCCTTTTTTCCGACTACGGCTGTGTTTTTTTTTTTAAGAGGAAAAATTTCTCTTGCCCTGAACTTTGTGCACCAGATGCCGGATTCAATAAAAAAGTTCAATAAAAAAGAGGGTGATTGCGGTGGAATTTCCTTTTATCAAGGGGCTTTTTCGTACACAACGACCGGATTATAGTTACTGGGCCGGTACCATCCGGGCAAGGTCTGCTTCCACTGTAGTGTTCGGCTTGAGATCGAAATTTTTTACGAGCACATCGAGCACGGTAGGAGAGACAAATGCCGGGAGTTTGGGCCCGAGCGTGATGTTACACCAAGGGAGAGGAGCGAGAGTAAGACAAGGACTGCCTTCTGCTCGTACCATGCGATATTGTACGAGACCGGCAGTTCGTTGATGCCAACACCGAACGCTTTTGCAAGAGCCTGGGCGATCACAACGAGCGAGTAACAGTCATTGCACTGCCCTGCATCGAGCACCCGGGGAATCCCACCGATGGTGCCGAGGTTGAGGTGATTGTAGCGGTACTTGGCGCAGCCTGCTCTCATCGTATTATTTCCTGAAATTTGCACAGACCTGGGACCGGCGCCTCAACGAGATTGATGAATCGGAGTGCACCCTAAAAAAGACACTGGGACTGGAACGACCATGAGGGGACGGCGAACCGTGTACGAGATCTACTGGGAGATCCTCGTATATTGCAAGTCTCCGCGATCGTTTACGGCCATCATTAACCGGTGTGACCTGAACTCGAAGACCGGGCAGGAGTACCTTGAATTTCTCGTGGCGCGATGATACATCGTTTCGGTAACTGAGGGGGAAAAGACCAGTTATCATTCTGCCCCGGCAGCGGCAGAGTATATCGCGATCTTCAGTTCGCTGTACCAGAAACTCTTCGATGCCACACCGGAATTTAAGCTGTAGAAATGTTCCGAAAATGGTGATGGGGCCTCATGCCCCTATACCCCCAATAAGGATAGTGCCGCCGCCCCCGACGGGGCGCGCCCACGGCGGTTTCAACGACTAAAACCTCCTTGCCCCGCCGTGCCTCGGTGAGGCTATGAGGCGGGGAACCCTCTTTACGATCTCACGATTTTAACAATTCTTATGATTCTATTATGAACCCAGATTATGCACGTTTTCGGATCATTTTTGTTATGTCCATTACGCAAAAAATCCGGATCCGGTTAGCGCAATTTTTTTTCAATCGATCTCTGAATTTTTTTTTTTCAATCGACCCCTC
>JBAZRZ010000060.1:0-11417 GCA_041662685.1 Methanoregula sp. | reverse complement strand
GATTTATTAATTGTCTCCTTATTCTTTACTAGCATAACATTGTAAGGAGACACCATACCTTAGATCTTTCGGTTGTTTTTCACTCGGTTTTTCTTCGTGAGGAAATCATTTCTACAGAGCAAAAAAATTTCAATGAGACCGTGATCTTTTATTGGTAGGGTGCGACACCGATTGATGATAATTATATCAAATCCTGTGCTCAATGCAAAATCAGAAGTTGACCCCCATGACAGACAAAAACCCGTACGAGATCTTCCAGAAGGAATGCCCCGAACTTGCCGAACGGTTCAACAATTTAGTAGAGGTGCAGCGGTCGTTCAAAGGTCTTGACCAGCAAACAAAACAACTGATCAATATCGCAATCCAGACCTCGACAAAGAACTCACGGGGCGTGAAGTTCCACGCGATTATGGCATACCAGGCAGGTGCGACAAAAGATGAGATTATCGGGGCCGTCGTCATGAACCTGCACCTGACCGGGCTTGTCACCGTGCTCGAATGCCTACCGGCCGCGATTGAAGGTGTAGATGAGGCAACGAAAGTGAAGAGTAAAACCGCAATGTCGCGCTCGGCAACAAAAAAGCCAAAGCCC
The DNA here is from genome assembly GCA_041662685.1 of Methanoregula sp. GTDB lineage: Archaea > Halobacteriota > Methanomicrobia > Methanomicrobiales > Methanospirillaceae > Methanoregula. The sequence continues at coordinate 10,825 of JBAZRZ010000060.1, read as the reverse complement.
GCAAAGAAACCCGTAAAACATTAACGTGCGGGAAATCATCCTTTTTTTACCATTAACTAAAGGACCGGAAATACGTTTGTTGGTACCGATCAGACAAGCAGCTGGCCGGACGATATGTGAACTGCATGCCCCCCGAGGATGACCCGGTCGCCGTGCAGGGTAACCCTCACGGTCCCGCCCCGTACTGAGCACTGGAACCCGTCAAGCTCTGATTTCTTGAGTTTCTCTCCCCAGTACGGTCCGAGACAGCAGTGGGCTGAGCCGGTGACCGGATCTTCCAGGACACCAACAGAAGGCGCGAAGAACCGGGAGACAAAATCAAAATGCGGGAGATCGGAGACCGCGGTTACGATGATCCCCCGCGTCGGAATTGCCGCGAGTGCAGCCATATCAGGATCAAGGGTGCAGAGATCTGCCGCTGTGACGGGAGCTCGGCAAGGATATCGAACCGGTTCCGCCCCACAAAGATAGGGGATATACCCAGTACCTGATCAAGGCCGGGAACCGATGCCGCAGAAGTGACCGGCTCAGCGGGAAAATCAATAGTGATCCAGTCTCCGTCCTTTTGGGCAGTGAGCGTTCCTGACAGCGTCTCAAACGCGATCGCTGATCCCTGATTCTCGCGACCGGTTACCCAGAGGGTGAATGCTGCAGCGAGCGTTGCGTGACCACAGAGATCCACCTCGCGTTCCGGAGTAAACCACCGCAGGTTCCAGCCACCCGGACCGGGATGCAGGAACGCAGTCTCGGAATGTTTTATCTCACCGGCAACCTGCTGCATCCAGACAGGATCGGCCGGTCCGTCCATGATGCAGACCGCCGCAGTGTTTCCGCGAAACGGGGTACCGGTAAAGGCATCTACCAGATGCAGCTCAGGACTCATGATAGTGAGATGGCATTCCGGACGCTTATAGCTGATCGGGCGCCGGGAACAGATGATTTGGTTATTATGGAGAACTTCAGAAGAACAACCCGTTCCGGCGTTCCAGACCCGTACAAAAGAGCATAAGTGTACTTTAGCGAGAACAAAAACCGTACGGTTAATTATCGTGATCCGCAAACAACCAGTTAAAGATGGAATAAGAAAATGTGGGGTTGGTGAGATTTGAACTCACGATCGACGGGTCTCTCCGACATGCATCAGTGCTCCAACGGGTCATCATCTTTTCATCAGTAGACCCATTGTTCATCATCTGCGAGCACAAAGAACGCAAAGACCGCTGGAGCCCGTCGCCATTCCGGGCTAGGCCACAACCCCATGCTGTCCGCGAAACAGGAATTTCCTGCCGCTGACTCAATAAATTCGCAGTATACAAACTTAAGAGTTTGGTTATACGGGTTCTTTTTTTTTTTATACCCTTCTCGACCTCACTTATAGTGCTGCCCGTGTCAAGGGTCCAGAGTGAATGGATGAGAATGATGCAGTTTTTGTTCCAACAATTCCGGCGGGGCGTTTATATGGTGCACCATTTTTTTATTCAACTGCACCACGCCCCGCATAAAATCAGTATGAATATATGCCATTCATACCCCATATTTTACCAATGGTTGAGGGCAGTTATATACGCGGGACATCAGCAGTTCCCCTGCTGGGAATGACCATCAGCGAGATGGTCGAAGTATCGCGGCAAAATACCCGGACACCGAGGCCATCGTGTCCGTGCACCAGGACATCTGGTGGACGTACCGGGAATTCGCCGAGCCGGTGAACCAGGTTGCCCGCGCCCTGATGGGGCTTGGTGTGGAGAAGGGCGACCGTGTCGGCATCTGGGCTATGAACCATACCGAATGGGTAGTGGTCCAGTTCGTGACTTCAAAGATCGGCGCAATCATGGTGAACATCAACCCAGCGTACCGCACCTACGAGCTCGATTACGTACTCAAGCAGGCCGAGATCTCGACCCTGCTCGTGCAGGGCCGGTTCAAGACCTCGGATTACGTGGGAATGTTCTACGAGGCCTGCCCTGAGGCGTACGAGTCAAAGCCCGGCAGGATCTCATGCGAGAAGTTTCCGTTCCTCAAGAATGCGGTCTTCATGGGCGACATCCCGTACAACGGCATGTACACATGGGGGGACTTTTGAAAAAGGCGGATGAGATCACGATGGATGATATCATCGAACGGGGCGAAGGGCTCTCGTTCAACGACCCGATCAATATCCAGTACACGAGCGGCACAACGGGGTTCCCCAAGGGGGTTGTCCTGACCCACCACAGCGTCCTCAACAACGGCTTCATCATCGGCGAGGGCATGAAATTTACGGAAAAGGATCGGCTCTGCATTCCCGTTCCCTTCTACCATTGCTTTGGCATAGTCCTTAGTAACCTCGCCTGCATCACTAACGGCTCGACCATGGTGCTGCCTGCCCCAACCTTCGATGTCGAGGAGGTCTTAAAGACCATGGAGAAGGAGCACTGCACGGCACGGTGTCCCGACCATGTTCATTGCTGAGCTCACCCACCCGAACTTTTCCAAATACGACCTCAGGTCCCTGCGGACCGGTATCATGGCCGGCTCCCCATGCCCGATTGAGGTCATGAAGCAGGTCAACACGCAGATGCACATGAGCGAGATCGCGATCGGGTATGGCCAGACCGAGACGAGCCCCGGTGTCACGATGACGACGACTCATGACCCGGTCGAACGCAGGGTGAGTACGATCGGAAGGGCATTCCCGCACACCGAACTCAAGATCATCGAAGCCAAGACCGTAAAGATCGTCCCGACCGGAGAGATTATGGAGATCTGCGCCCGTGGCTACTGCGTCATGAAATGTTATTACAACAATCCCTCTGCCACGCATGCCACCCTTGACAAGGACCACTGGAACCATACCGGTGATCTCGGCACCATGGATGAGGAGGGTTACTTCAAGATTGTTGGTCGGCTCAAGGACATGGTGATCCGGGGCGGGGAGAACATCTACCCGCGCGAGATCGAGGAGTACCTGCACCACCACGAGAAGATTTCCGAGGTCTATGTCGTCGGCGTGCCGGATGTGAAATATGGCGAGGAATTCTGCGCATGGGTGAAGATGAAACCCGGCCAGACAATGACCGAGCAGGATGTGAAAGATTTCTGCAAGGGGAAGATCGCCCATTACAAGATCCCCCGGTATGTCATGTTCGTCAATAACTTCCCGATCAATATCTCCGGCAAGATCATGAAGTTCAAGATGCGGGAAGAATCCGTCCGGGTGCTTGGATTGCAGGAAGCAGATAAGATCGAGACCGAGTAATCCTGTTCACACCCTTTTTAATTCCGGCATCAACAGCATCTCTCGTTCTTATTCGTCCGGCACATCTCGAACACGATAAATATCATCCACCCGGATTTCGTCATATCTCAATGACAGAACTGGTTTTTCTTATCTCCGCCTAAAGAAAGAGACAGCAAAACGGTGCACCCACGCCAGAGAATCCCGTACACGTAATACAAAAAACCACAACGGAACCGACCCGCTATGACCGGATAAAAAACCGTGTTCAAACGATCCTCAACGCAACCCCTAGGGGTGACCAGACTGCCATTACGATCCAGTTATTCCTTGCCATAATCATCCTGACCAACACGATCGCAGTCGTCATCTCCACATTACCGGATCTCTCATCTTCGTTCCGGCACCTGCTCTTGTTGATAATCACCATCTGTCTCTCCATATTTACCATCGAGTATATCCTTCGGCTCTGGTCATTTACCCACAGCAACACGATCCGGGGTATGGTGACCGAACGCCTGCGATATGCAACACAGATCTACATGGTAATCGATCTTATCTCGATCGTACCGATCATCTTCCCCTTTGTATTCCTCCGGGACTATTCTTTGCTCCACGTCTTCCGGCTCCTCTCGATCTTCAAGCTGGTGCGTTACGCCCGCAACTCGGAAGCACTCAAACTGTTGCGCCGTTTCATTTTCAGGAAGCGGGAGATCATATCTATCCTGGTTTTTTTCCTAGTCTTTGAGATCCTCTTCTCCTCAACGATCATGTACCTTGTCGAGAACGCTGCCCTGCCCGACAAATTTTCCAGCATACCGGCAGCCATGTGGTGGGCGGTGATGACTGTGACAACCGTAGGATACGGAGACATTATTCCCATCACTCCCTGGGTAAAAACCATTCCCGGCCTGGTAACGATCGGGGGCGTCTTACACCTTGCTCTGCCATCTGCAATCCTTGCTTCAGGGTTTATGGAGGAACGGCAGAAAGAGCAGACATTCCATGATCATCCCGGGGTTGAAGCAGGGATCTCGCTGCTTGAGCGTGTGGGAACCTTAAAAGAGCGCGGGCTGATCAGTCAAGAGGAATTTGAAGAATATAAGGCCCTCATCCTGCCACGGTTACATGAGCCGGAAGAGGGTGAAAATAAAAAAGAAGGGGATTTTTACAGTACGCCGAACCAGACGACGTACGATATGCTGATCATGATGATCAGGATGACGATGAGGATCCTATACACGCATTTGTGGCAGATGCCACCCACGGATGCCTTGTGATCAGGATCATGGGGTGATGAGCAGAGACGACAGATATGTCCAGCGGGATCAGGGTGCTCGAACTGTTGGTTATGGGGCATGTAATCCCCATTGATCATGCGAGGGAAAAAATATACCGAAATCCATACGCAGGATCTACTCCATGGTACCATTCGTACATGAACTGGCAGGATGCCGGAATTTCCTGCATTCTTTTTTAGTCACTCCATCACGGTACTTATCATACGTGCACAAAACCCGGTGAGGGATGGTAACCCACTAAAAGAAGAATCAGGAAAAAGGTTAGTCAGATTTACCGGTTATTTGTTTTTCAATTTTTCAATCAGTGATGAGACCCGGTCCTTTGATGCAGCTGTCACCCCGTCATCACGATCGATGCTGAAGGTTACCGTATCTCCTTCCTTTGCACCGTGGGGAAGCAATGATACCGGTACGGTTATCCGGGCAGGTTCATCATCACTGCTGATCAGCACCGCAATACCCTCGTCAATCCGGTCAATGGTCGCCTTCATGCCTTTGTACCTTCTGACTTCTGGTCGATTATCTTCCCGCTCCCGCCTTTTAAGATGGCAATGTCGCCACTGTTGCCCCAGACTGGTTCAGTTTTTCCCATGTAGAGTGCCGTGTTGTTCAAGGTTCCGGCTCCGGAAAAGACGGTGATCGTTTCACCGGGCACAAGGACAATTGCCGGGAACGTATACACCGTACTGTGGCTGTTGTCGGAGAGTGTCCAGCCTGCAATGAGTACCGTATCATCCCCACGATTGGTCAGCTGGACCCATTCGCCATTAACGTTCTGCCGGTCATCTCCCGGCGAATTGAACTGTGTGGCGCTGATCACCACAGCAGTTGCATTGCCGATCTGCGGTACGGGAATCGATGGCTGGGGAATGGAACTGTTGGTAACTTCTGAAGGGAGTGGCGGTAGCGGAGGGAGCACCGGGAGGGTAGTTCCGGCTGCCTGCGGAGAGGTGGTAAGTACAGGAGTTAATCCGCCGACTCCCATCGCAGTCTTTACCGCGTAGGAAGTCCCGTCGCTCCTTACTAGGATCGTCCCGTTGCGGTCGGTCCGGTAGATCGTAGCACTGGCTTGTGTAAGCGTATCAATTGCCTGTTTATGCGGATGGCCGTACGGGTTATCCTGCCCAAGGGAGATGAACGCGGTCTCCGGGTGCACCCGTGCAATAAATGCCGGCGAACTCGAGTACATGCTGCCGTGGTGACCGACTTTGAGGATCTGGGCGTCGAGCGCGTACCCCGACTTCACCAGCGCAGTCTCGGCTTCCCCACCGGCATCACCGGTAAACAGGAAGTTGATCGTTCCATAGGAGATGCGCAGCATAATGGAGTTTGTGTTCAGGTCATCGCCAAACCGTTTTTCCGGTGGAGAAAGAACAAGAATTCGAAGCGCAGGGTCAAGATCGATCTCGTCGCCCTGCACCGCTACTTTGTAGGGGATATTTTTCTTATCGATTGTTTCTAAGAACCGCTCATACAGCGCAGATGAATGAGGCATCCCGGAATCGAGTACCTGACCGACCGGGAAATTGTCCAGTACCTTCTGCATGCCACCGATATGATCGGAGTGCGGATGGGTAGCGACGAGCAGATCAATCCGGGTAACACCCAGTTCCCTGAGATCACTGACCACACGACCGCCCATGTCAACCTCCCCTGCATCGATTAGGATCGTTTTATTGCCAAAGATGATGAGTGATGAGTCGCCCTGACCGACATCAAGGAAATATGCGGAGAGTTTGCCATCATTATCCGCCAGATGAGGAGAACCTCCCGGGCCAAAATCCGGAATCCCGAGGTCACTTAAGCAGCCACTGAAGGCGATACACGACACCAGGATAAAGATGAGGAGGAGGGTCGCAACCGAACGATGCAGATCGTGGCGCAGGCCAGCCTTCTTTGGGTATTTCCGGTACATTATGCGGATCGTGAGCGGCTGACAAGTTCATGGGCTGCCTTTGCTGCACCGGCAAGGATCTCGTCTTCGTTGGGGATCTCGCGGTTCAGCATCAGCACCCTGCCATCGCAGATGGTCGTCTCAACCGCAGCCCCGCTGCACGAGTACGCGAGGTTGGAGGTGGCGTTGTGCAGGGGAATATTACAGGCCGTGCGGGCGGTGACGAGCACGATATCTGCGGGTGCACCCACCGTGAGTGTCCCGGTACCAAAGCCCAGTGCCTTTGCACCGTTTGTCGTTGCCATTGCAAGGGCCGCAGGTGCCGGAAGAACGGTAGTATCGTTCCAGAAGAATTTCTGGAGGAGCGCTGCGGTCTTCATCTCCTCAAACATATCGAGGTTGTTGTTGCTGGCGCAACCATCCGTTCCGAGACAGACATTTGCCCCCGCGGCCGTAAGCTGGCGGAGGGGCATCGCCCGGTTCGTAGCAAGTTTCATGTTGCTCGCCGGATTATAGGAAACGGAAACCCCCCGTTTCCCGAGCAGGACGCACTCGGCATCATCGAGCCAGCAGCAGTGGGCGGCGATGGTTTTTGGGGTGAGGATGCCACATTCGTCAAGCAGTGCTGCCGGGCGTTTGTCGTGCTGGGCAACGCAGTCGTTGATCTCCTTTTCCGTCTCGGATAAGTGAATATGAATGCCAATCTTCTGCTCTTTGGCAAACTCTGCGCACCATTTCAGTCCTTCGGGGGATACCGTATAGATCGCATGGGGTCCGGCAGCAGCCTTGATCCGCGGGTTGTCCATGGCGCGGATCTGTGAAGCAAGTTTCTCGGTGGCTTTGCACTCGGCCTCCCGTTTTTCTGCATTGAATAGGTCGATAAATCCGTAACAGAGGACGGCCCGGATTCCGGACTCGTCAACCGCACGTGCTGCTTCGTCCATCATGAAGTACATATCGTTGAATGCGGTGGTGCCAGTCCTGATCATCTCAAGACAGGCCAGTTTTGTCCCCCAGTACACATCGTTGCCGGTCAAGTGGGCTTCGAGCGGCCAGATCTTCTGGCTGAGCCAGTCCTGAAGGATCATATCATCTGCATAACCACGGAGCAGCGACATCGCCGCATGGGTGTGGGTGTTGGCAAGGCCGGGGAGGGCAATCGCACCGTCTCCGTCAATCACCAGGTCCGCTTCACCCTTGTGCGTTCCACGGACACCTTCCCCGATCGCAGCAATGACACCACCATCGTTAAAAAAAATATCTGCAGCCTTTCCATCCACCATCACATTCGCAATCAAGATCGATTGTCGTTTGTTGAAAATATTGTCCATATCGCCCATAATGATCTCCATTCGGCCTCAAGCCATATTTTTGATAATCGTGTTTACCAATTCTGCGGTGCGGTGCCGGCATGACCGCGAGATCTCGAGAATCTCGTCAAAGGTCAATACCCCGTCAGCCAGACCGTTTGCGTAGTTATCTACTGTGCAGATTGCAGCAAAATCCATGCCCAGTTCACCGGCAAGGGTGGCCTCGGAAGCGATGGTCATCCCGACGAGATCCGCTATCCCTGACAGAGCAAGAATCTCGGCAACTGTCTCAAACCGGGGGCCTTTTGTCTGCACATACACCCCCCCATGCCGGGCTTCAAGGATGTGGGATGCAAGCTTTTTAGAAAGAGCCTCATACATTACCGGAAGCACATGTTCGATCGCATGGTCGTGGATAGAAGGGATATCGGCCATGCTCACGTAATCGGTCGGAATCACGAGGGAGCCGGGTACAATCCCGTGGTTTAAGGACCCGGTGGATCCAAACGCAACAATCCTGTCCACACCTTCGATTGCAAGCGCGGCCAGGTTCGCCCGGAAATTGATCCTGTGCGGAGGGAGCCCCTGCTGGTGGCGCATCAGCATCACGATATCCCCACAGAGCAACTCGGCATTGCCAAATGGCGTGTGCACCCGACGCTTTTTGAGAGTCGGCAACTCAGAAAACAGGAGGCTTGTACCCCCGATAATGCCGAGCATCAGCTCCTTCCTCCGTCCCGTTTAAGCCGTTTACCCGCAAACGTGTTTGATACAGACTGCATGTACTACCTGCGCTGGAGAATGGTTGTCGCGAGAGGCACTAATATTTAGCGAATTATCAAAGAGCATTCCGCTACACGTAAATTCCTCCTGCGCACCAACATCTGGTATGGGTATGTTTGATACGGTCAGCGATGAGACGATCCGTCGCGGGGAATGCACCGACATCTATTTCGGGCGCACGGAAGAGACGCTTCAGGCAGAGGGAATCAACCCGGAAGTGGTCATGGAAGTGACAGCATCCGCACTCCCCGACGCGTGGTCAGTCTTCTGCGGACTTTCCGATGTGCTGGTGCTGCTCGAAGGATTGCCGGTTACGGTCGATGCAATGGCGGAAGGCTCAATTTTTTATAAGAACGATCCGGTACTGCGCATATCAGGGAAATACCGGGATTTTTGCCGGTATGAGACAGCGATCCTCGGGTTCCTCTGCCACGCATCCGGCGTCGCATCTGCTGCCGCTCATATCAAGATCGCCGCCCATCACCGCCCGGTATACTCCTTTGGCTCTCGCAGGCAGCATCCGGCTCTTGCCCGCATGATTGAACGGGCTGCCTGGATCGGCGGGGTTGACGGAGTCTCCAACACCTGTGCCCCGGAAGGGATACCAGTTGTAGGTACCATGCCGCATGCATTCGTGATGTGCTACAACAAGCCCGAAGATTCCTGGCGCTCGTTTGACAAGCACACCCCAAAAGAAGTCCCGCGGATCATGCTCTCCGATACGTGCTGTGACGAAAAATTCGAATCCCTGCGGGCAGCCGAATGCGGCGCTACCGCAGTCAGGCTCGACACACCGCGTTCACGGCGGGGCAATATGCGTGCTATTATCGAAGAAGTCCGCTGGGAACTCAATACCCACGGGTATTCCGGTGTGAAGATCTTCTTATCCGGCGGCGTGACACGGGAAGAAATAATTGCATATCGCGATATCGTGGATGCGTTCGGGGTTGGCGGTGCCATTGCAAATGCGCCGGTGATCGACTTTTCCTTGGATATCGTTGAGATTGAAGGAGAGGCAAAGGCAAAACGGGGCAAGATGAGCGGGAAAAAACAGGTCTATGAGCTGCCATCCGGGGAACACAAATTACTGCCTGCTCAACAGCGGAGGCCGGATAATGCACTCCCGTTACTTGAACAATTTATTAATGTCGGAAAGATCGTCAAAAGATCGGAGATGAGGGATGCCCGGTTGAGGCTGGCGCAATCACTTCTCTCAATACCCGATGCCGCATTGTCGAAATGATTCCTTTGGGATTACCCCCTTTAATAGTCCCCAACATTGTTTTTTATGTGCAGATCTGAAACGGTTGTCTTTCTGCTTTGCATCCGGTTTTAGATTTTTGAGAATTTCCGGGGATTATTTCCGGCTTCTGCACCCGTTTATGTGAACGGTAAAAACAATGAGAAAAATCATGGGGACCGTCGTCCTTTTCATAAGAGACTTAAACAATTCTTTTAACCTATGGCATCCTACTAGTTAGGAAGCGGGCTGGTAGATCAGTGGTAGATCGCTCCCTTGGCATGGGAGAGGCCGCGGGTTCAATTCCCGCCCAGTCCACTCGCTTTTCACCAGGGTCTAAGCGACTTCGGTTTCTTTTTATAAGGTCTGTCAAACCGCACAGGGTCATTAAGGATTGGGATTCGTGAACACTTTTCAATCACCATTTATCCTAAAAAAAATAACAATGAAAGCAATTCTTTTGGTATTGAGCGAATCTGCCGTGTTTTAACAAGATAATCTGTATCTGTCCCTTCCTCTCTACTTTTTATCACATCAGCACCAATGAGGGATTATTAAGGTGACGTGGTATAACGACTCTGTTGCAGTTTTCGGTTGAAGGGGTATCATGTGCTATCACGGTGGGAAAGACCGTGTTTGTCGAGCGGATGATCCGGATAACTCCGCAATCCGGAGGTGAATGCGGGACAGCCGGGGTGATCGACCTGCATGGCCGAACGGTCCCGGTCTACCCGGTCCGGACACACCTTGGGTTTCCGAAACGAAAACCCCGCCTTTCTGATGTCCTGATTGTAACAAAGGCAGGTCCCGATTGCGTTGCTCTCTGGGTCGATGAGACATCCGGTATCAGTCAGGATACCGGTCCCGCTCTGGATGACGCATCCACTCTGGCAGGTGAACCGGTTGTTCAAGGTGTGACCATTAATGCCGAGGGGCTTGTCATCATCCGTGATCTGGCGGGTTTTTTAAAGAGTTCAAATCCGTGCTCTGTAGAAATGATTTCCTCACGAAGAAAAACCGAGTGAAAAACAACCGAAAGATCTAAGGTATGGTGTCTCCTTACAATGTTATGCTAGTAAA
>JBAZRZ010000059.1:0-11809 GCA_041662685.1 Methanoregula sp. | reverse complement strand
CGGACGATTTATTAATTGTCTCCTTATTCTTTACTAGCATAACATTGTAAGGAGACACCATACCTTAGATCTTTCGGTTGTTTTTCACTCGGTTTTTCTTCGTGAGGAAATCATTTCTACAGAGCAAGAATATTTTCATGGGATTCACAACCCCGGACAGGCCGTAAGAAATACTCAAAGAGGGTATTTCCGTCATCATTTGCATCATTCGTTCCCAAAAATTTTGTGACCGCATGACAGGAGGCAATCTGTGCGCCGACAAGATCAAAAAGGGTATTGTCCACATCGAACAAAAGCGTGGTGATTCCCTTGTTCTTCCGATGCTCCGGTTCTGTCATCAACTCAATAGTTTGGCCGTGTAAGGCATAGAATTTTTGATCCGGGCATATCCCCTTAGTCAAAGTTAACCCCAAAGACGGCCAATAGAAATTATCTGACGGGATGCCTTTGTATGGTCGACATATTTCTCATTGAGATCCGTCTTGGAACGACAAAATGGCGGACGAACGAGACGATTTTTACCATAGCCAAAAAGTTCCGGCTGGAAAAATATATCGAGAAGCATCCGCATGTCACCCTTTTCGGGCCATTAAGCCTCAACGAAGGGATCAGCCCGGAGCAGCTTCTTGACACGATCGGTAAGGTTGCATCCCGCTATGAACCGGTCCCTTTCATGATTGACGGTTGGGAGAAACGTGAGGGTATGCATGGAAGTGTGATCGCATTTTCAATCCAGCCATCGGATGCACTGAAAAATCTCACTGCCGCAATTGCTGAAGTACTCACCCCCATAACTTCCAGTTATAACCTGTGGGATGCATATCCCGGGAAGAAATGGTTCCACGTCACCATCGCAAACCGGCTCGAATCCTGTAAAGTAGAAGAAATTTTTTCGGTTATCACAAAGTCCAAAGAAACGCAGCCACAGATTGACCGATCGCTCGATGGGATCTTTTTCCGGCCCATAAAACGGTTACTAAAAGCACTGCAATTCAGGAACCGGCAGGTCATCTGGCCGGTGACGCTTGACGAGCACGGGCTCAGGATCACCGTCATGCAGGGCGAAGAGATCCTTGCAGAATATGATCTTTTAGAAAAATGCTGGATCTTTAAGGGTGCACGTCACTCATCCCCCTCGTGGCAGAACAGTCTTTCACGCTATCGTAACAGAATGGGATTTGAACTGACAACGATGAAACAGGATCAAGAAGAGGACATATTCCTCATCTCGGATTTGCACCTTGGTCATGCCAATATTATCCGTTATTGTTCCCGGCCCTTCCTTTTTTCCAATGTGGCAGAGATGGATCAAGTCCTTATAGATAACTGGAACAACGTAATCTCACCCGAAAGCAGGGTTTTTTACCTGGGAGACCTGCGATATGGCAGACATGCACAGGGCGTTGAAAAATACCGGAAACAACTGGGGGGGGAGATCACATTCATCCGGGGCAATCATGACGATGCTGAACTGGGAGCCGTGCCCTCCTCAACACTGGATTTTAAGGGATTTGAATTCCTCCTGGTACATGATCCCGGCGACATTCCCCTGGGTTTTGATGGCTGGACAATCCACGGCCATCACCACAACAACGATCTCCACCATTTTCCGTTCATTAATTTTGTTGATCGCCGGATCAATGTGAGTGCGGAAGTTATTGGCTATGTACCGGTAGGATTAAACGAGATCTGCTCACTGATACAGTCCCGCCTGTCCGTCGGAGATACCCGTCCTGTTCTCCTGAGATATCCTTTTGTCCACTAAAACCTCACAAACAAGTTTTGCGAACCTCTCTTTTCATAACCTATTTACGTACCCGAAGTAGAGTTCCACTGTATTGGTGAAATGACGATGTTGTTTGAACGGGTTGTGTCTGAAGGAATTTCTCATATCTCCTACTTTGTCGGTTCTGACGGGCAGGCAGCGGTGATCGACCCGCGCCGTGACTGCGGGAGATATGGAGAGATCGCACGCAGGAACGATCTGGTTATCACCCATATCTTTGAAACGCACCGGAACGAGGATTATGTGATCGGTTCACGGGAACTTGCGGACCAGTGCGGGGCGGAGATCTACCACGGCGCACAGATGGCCTTTTCTTATGGAAAACCTGTACGTGAGGGAGAACTGTTCTCCATTGGTGCTCTGGAACTTCGCGTTCTTGAGACCCCGGGACACACGGAAGAGAGCATCTCTCTTGTCCTTACGGATAAGGAGATATCCCCCCTGCCGCACATGGTTTTTTGCGGGGACACCCTGTTCCCGGGAGATATTGCCCGGACGGATTTCTTCGGACAGGAGCGCAAAGGGGAGATGGCAGCAAAAATTTACCACAGTATCAGCACAAAAACCCTTCCCCTTGGCGATGGTGTTATCATCTGTCCGGCTCATGGCGCCGGTTCAGTCTGTGGCTGAGAGATTGCCGATCACCCGTTCACTACCCCCGGATACGAAAAGGTCACGAACCGGTGGCTCCTTGGCGGAGAGGACGCTTTTGTCCGGGCACGGGTAACGGAATCACCCTATGTCCCGCCCTACTTTAAGAAAATGGAGCAGTTGAACAAAGAGGGTGCACCGCTCCTGCAAAGGCATCCCGGTCTCAATCCCCTTTTTGTCAGTGAAGTCAATAAACTCAGGGAATCCGGATGCCAGATTCTCGATATTCGTTCCCCCACCAGTTTTGGCACAGGACATATTCCCGGCCGTATCTCGTGCTGGCGTGAGGGAATATCGGCATTTATGGGCTGGGTCTTTACGTACGATCTGCCGGTTGTCATTGTCGATGACTTCAATCTCTCCGTGGATACCGTGCATCGCCAACTTATCCAGCTTGGCTATGACAATGTTGCCGGATATCTCGCGGGCGGTTTTCCCCAGTGGACAAAAGCCGCGCAGGAGATTGTTACCCTTCCTACCTGTTCCGTGCAGCAGCTCAATGAACGCCTCAAGACAGAATCACCCTTTCTTCTCGATGTGAGGGATATTAAAAACTGGAACACCGTAGGACATATACCAAACGCACACCACCGGTATGTCGGGGAACTCTCATCGCATCTCGAAGAGATCCCCCGGGACAAACCCCTGGTGATCTGTTGTGATGCTGGCTACAAGGGCAGTCTTGCAGCGAGCATCCTAGCCCGGAACAACTATAAGGACATGACCAATGTGCTCGGAGGTATGACCGCGTGGAAATGAGCCGGGTTCAGAATCGAAAAATAACTGATGATCTTTTATGCCATATCCTGAATTAAAAAGATTTATCTTCTTTGTATGGGAACGCAGATGGTAGTGAGCCTATGGAAATTATTAAGATCCCGAGGATGGAAAAACTGGAATACGACCGTCTGATCGAGAATGGATATATCTGCCGCATCGCATTCCAGGGAGAGAAGTATCCCTATATTGCACCGTTTTTGTATGTCTTCGACGGTTCATTTTTGTATTTCCTCTCAACAAAATACGGGAAAAAAATTGAATATTTCCGCAAAAGTCCGTATGTTTCAGTAGAGATCGAGAAATACACAAAAGATCTCTCTTCCTACACGTTTGTGACGCTCCAGGGATATCTGGAGGATGTGCACGACTCAATAGAGAAGAAGATCATCCGGGAAAAGTTTGTGGATCTTATCGTAGAGCGCAATCTCTCGGGCAATATCCTTGCGGCCCTTGGTCATTCACCGTTAGACCCGCCGGCAGCGATAGGCAAAGAAGAACGCTCACTGGTCTGGAAACTGGTGGGGGTCAAGGATCTCGTTGCGCTGAAAAATCTTTGATTTTTTATTCATCATTTTTTTAAGAGTTTTTTGGCTTATCGCTGTTTCATGGGGGTAAGATAGGTTACTTGAAATTTGTTTGTAATGTTCCCCCGTATCAGGGCCTCTCTTTAGGCACGGCGGGGCAATGGGTTTTACAATTTTTTGTCACCAAAACCGCCGCGGGGGCGTCCCATCGGGGGCGGCGGCATTCATCGTATTTTTGGGGTATGGGGGCATCAGTCCCCCTCTTTGCACCTTACTAAAAAAAACATGCGTTACCTATTTAATACAGCGATGAACCATTTATTTAAGTTTTTTTTAAGAGATCAATCTGTGCCAAGATCGCTTCAGGATCTGTGACCGGGATCGAACAGGCATGCCCGGAACAGACATAGGCCGTTGCCTTTCCATCGATTAGGGAAAGGTTTTGGGTGAATGGGGCAAGTTCTCCCAGGGCAGATGCCTGCGGGCCGGGGGCAAATCGCATAACAATCACTGAGGGAAGATACTGTGATCGCAGCGCCAGGATAGACGCCCGGGTATCTTCTGCCCCCTCCTCTCCCACAATTACTACATCACAGGGTTGAACAAGCTGATCGAGTCCGCATAAGAACCACGTATAGGCCGACCAGGACTGGCTGATCGTTCCGGCAAAGCACCGTAACAGGACTGAGGCATTCTCTTCGAGACTCGCATCCCCCGTCAGCCGGGAAAGGCGGATCAGGTTCATGAATGCAACAGAGTTGCAGGAGGGAATCGCACCGTCATAGCACTCCTTCTTTTTAAGAATCAGTGCTTCAGCATTATCCGATACCGTGAAAAAACCGCCCTCTTGTGCATCATGGAAATGCTCAAATAAATACCGGTTCAGGTCCAGCGCCGTCTTGAGGTAGTGCGGGTCAAATGTTGTCTCGTAGAGTTCGATGAGTGCATGGATGATGGACGTATAATCATCGGCAAATCCCGGAATCGCTGCATCCCCGTCACGGCACCGGTGCAGGAGACCGCCGTCATCACTGCGCATCCGTGTCAGGATGAACTGCAAGGCAGTATTAGCCGTTTCAACATAGATCGGGTTGTCAAAAACTCGCCCCGCTTGGGCAAATGCCGCTATGCATAATCCATTCCAGTCCGCCAGCACCTTGTCATCCAGTGAGGGGTGGACCCGTAGTTCCCTTGCGGCAAGAAGGCGGGAGTGGATTGATTCAACGCGCATTTCAAGTTCAGGCCCGGAAACCTGGAGGGATTCTGCAAGATTTCCAAGCGGTTGCTGGCGGTGGAGAATGTTAAACCCATGACCCCGTTCTGGATCATGATAATTGCCATTGGGGGTCAGACCAAATACCAGTGCTGCGCGTGTGGTATCTTCCGTCCCCAGTACCTTTTCAAACTCTTTTAAAGTCCAGACATAAAACGCACCCTCGCCCTACGGACTGCCGGCATCCTCGGCCGAGAAAAATACCCCTTCCGGAGAACGAAGATCACGCAGCACATACCCGATGATCTCTTCGGCGGTCTTTTTGTATGCCGGGTTCCTGGTCACCTGGTACGCTTCGGTATATGCCATGACCAGCAGGGCCTGGTCATAGAGCATCTTCTCGAAATGCGGGACAAGCCATTGCGCATCCGCGGAATACCGGTGGATTCCTCCCCCAGGTGATCATAAATTCCACCATTTCTTATGGCATTCAGAGTTTTTTCCACCATTTTGAGTGCCCGTGAATCCCCGTTCCTTGCCGCGTACCGGAGCAGGAAGAGAAGTGTATGGGGCGTGGGAAATTTCGGTGCATTCCCAAATCCTCCGTTCGCGGGATCGAACAAGAGGAGCAGCGATTGATAACCATCATCCATGAGATCCACGCCAGATTTAGTTCCGGAGGACGAAGTACCTGCTGACGCGATCGCAGCAATTACCCGATCACCGGACCGGATCAGGTCCGTTCGTTGTTTCTTCCACATTTGGGTTATCCGGGGAAGGAGCGTGAGAATCCCCATCATGGAGAACCGGGTCTCCCGGGGAATATACGTAGCAGCAAAGAACGGCTTTTTCTCCGGGGTCATGACAATAGTGAGCGGCCAGCCACCCTACCCCGCCATCTGCTGGCAGACTGCCATATACACATTGTCGATATCCGGCCGCTCCTCGCGATCGACCTTGATGGCGATAAAATCCCGGTTGAGCATGGCAGCAACCTCAGTATCTTCAAAGGATTCGTGCGCCATCACGTGACACCAGTGGCAGGTGGCATACCCGATTGAGAGAAAGACCGGTTTGTTCTCGCGGGCAGCGCGTAAAAAGGCCTCTTCCCCCCACGGGTACCAGTCCACCGGATTCCCTGCATGCTGGAGAAGATACGGACTCTTCTCGTGGATCAGGTGGGTTTGCAACCGGATACAGCGATGCGTATCAGGATCGGTCAGGGGGTCTTCGTCCGGCATAATATTCCATGAGTGATTTGAGATGTTGAGCCTTTTAGCAGTACCATGCCCCTTATCGCTTACCTTATGATGAAGGCTTCCCAAGAGTACAGGTAATTTAAGGAATTTTATGGATGCTACCGGGTTTCTCTTTGTGATCGCTGCGGGCATGGGGGTGTTTCTCATCTCGACAGCACTGGATTTTCTCTGGGCTCAGTCCATCCCCATAATATTTTTTTTACTATATTCTCCGTTGTCCGGGCGTTGTTGTCCATGAATGCGCCCATATGCTCGGCTGCCTGCTCACCGGTGCAAAAATCCGTAACGTGGTACTTTTTTCCAAAGAGGGCGGGTCTGTTTCTTACAATCCTCCGGTGATTCCCGTTATTGGCGATGTGATGATCAGCACCGCGCCGCTTTTTTGCATCCCTCTTGTCCTCACCTTGTGCACATGGCTGTTTTCAATGTATCCCGGCTGTTCGTTTCCCGCACTTCCCCTTTCGATCAATTCAACCGATGCTGTGGTAGTGATGGGTGGAGGGATCTTGGGGACATTTACCCGGAATCTCGTGGTACAATTCAATGTATGGTTCCTCGTCTACCTGTACCTGGTGCTCAGCCTCATCCTGTCAGCGGCGCCAAGCATGCAGGACCTCAGGAATGCGGGTGTCGGAATTGGTATCCTTGTCATTACCGGGATGCTCATACTCTGGAGCCAGGTTCCGTGGGCAGTTGGTATCCTTACAGAAATCACGCGCATCATCGGCATGGGGTTTGCGCTGGGTCTTGGGTTCGGGCTGATTGCGCTGGCCTTCTCCTCTCCCTTACTCATCTTCTATCTCCACCGCCACACTCCATGAGCGGCGGATGCATGAAAGATCGGTATTAATTGATCCGGAAGGCTACATTTCAGCACCCATGGTTCGTGAATCGCCACCCGCTGAATCTGATACTGAATTGACCGGCCCCCGCCTTACACCGGTGATGCGGCAGTACCGGGAGCTAAAAGAGAAATTTGCGGATACAGTCCTTCTCTTCCGAATCGGCGATTTTTACGAGACTTTTGAAGAAGATGCAAAGATCATTTCACGAGAACTCGAAATCGTGCTCACCTCCCGGTCTAAGATTGGCGATAATCCCATCCCGCTCGCCGGAGTTCCCTATCACGCGATCGATGGCTATATTTCAAAACTGATCAGCAAAGGTTACAAGGTAGCCATCTGCGACCAGGTGGAGGATCCCAAAACCGCCAAGGGGATCGTGAAGCGGGAGATCGTCCGGGTGATCACGCCGGGCACCGTGATCGATTCTTCCATGCTCTCATCATCGGCAGCCACGTACCTGATGGCCATCTGTCCGGATAAAAAGAAGAGCACGTGGGGGATTGCCCTGTTGGACATATCGACGGGTGAATTTTTTGTCGCCACCATCGATCAGGATGAACATCACCAGAACATCTTATCAGAGATCGCCCGGTACCACCCGGCAGAGATCATCATGCCCTCAACTGTCGCGGAGGATCTGAAAGAACGGATACAGGAACACGGCGTTCTGGTCTCGCAGGTTCAGGATGTACTGTTTGACGAGGAAAAGGCCAGCCGCCTGCTCACGTCCCACTTCCGTGTTCAGTCCCTTGACGGGTACGGGTGCGAGGGGGAACCATCAGCCATTGGTGCGGGCGGTGCAGCTCTTGCCTATGCACGGGAGACCCAGTACTCCCCGCTTCCCCATATCTCCAGCATGTCCCGGCGCACATCGGCCCAGAGTATGATGCTTGACGCGATCACGTTGCGCAACCTCGAAGTGATGGAGAGCATTCGCGGAGGGCAAAAAGGCTTAACGCTCTTCTCCTGCTTAAATCTCACAAAAACGCCGATGGGCAGCCGGCTCTTAAGCCGCCATCTTACCCGGCCACTCACCGACATTGACCTGATTAACCACCGGCTCGATGCAGTCGAATTTCTCGCAGATCATACCGCAGAACGCCTCTCCCTGCGTTCACACTTAACCCGTGTCGCGGACATCGAACGGATCGCCGCCCGTATCGCGTATGGGAATGCCGGGCCACGGGATCTCCAGGCACTTGCAGACTCGCTCCAGGCGCTGCCGGAACTCAGAAAACCGCTGGAAGAATACGTGGACAAAAAACTACCTCAGTTATTACGAGATGCGCTCGGACAGTGCCGGGATCTTCCCGACACCATCGATCTTATCCAGAGAGCGATTGTGGACGAACCCCCGGCGATTGCCCGCAATGGGGGGGTGATCCGGCGCGGATATTCCCCCGCGCTTGACGAAATAATCGTTGTTTTGCATTCCGGCAAGAACTGGATCGTGGAACTCCAGGCAAAGGAACGGGAACTTACCGAGATCAGGTCGTTAAAGATCGGGTACAACCGGATCTTCGGTTACTATATCGATATCACCAAACCCAACCTTCACCTTGTCCCTGCGCATTATGAACGCAAACAGACTACGGCAACCGGAGAGCGGTATACGCTGCCGGAACTCCGGGAAAAAGAAGCTCTCATCACCAATGCGGATGAGCGGGTGCTTGCGCTCGAACGGGAACTCTATACCTCGCTCATAGATACGCTGCGCAAGCAGATCGATGCACTCCAGGCAATTGCCGCCGGTATTGCGACTCTTGACGTATCAGCAGCGCTTGCCGAAGCGGCACAGACCCGGGATTACGTGCGCCCACAGCTCAATGACGGTGACACTATCATGATCCGTGACGGGCGTCACCCGGTGGTTGAACAGGGTGTGGCGGGAGGGTTTGTCCCCAATGATACCGAACTCTCGGGCAGTAAGACCCAGATCATGATCATCACCGGCGCTAACATGGCCGGCAAGTCCACGTACATGCGCACCGTCGCGCTCTGTTGCATCATGGCACAGGCCGGAAGTTTTGTTCCCGCCCGCCATGCCAGCATCGGCATCCTTGACCGAGTGTTTACCCGGGTCGGGGCTTTTGATGATCTCGCCAGCGGGCAGAGCACGTTCTTTGTCGAGATGCTGGAGCTGGCAAATATCCTCAACAACTTCACGGCAAAGAGCCTGGTGATTCTCGATGAGATCGGCCGGGGGACGAGCACGGCAGACGGGAGCTCGATTGCAAAAGCGGTACTAGAATACCTTCACGGGAAGACGACAACCGGGCCAAAGACCCTTTTTGCCACGCACTTCCACGAACTGATCGCCATGGAAGAGCAACTCAAACGGGTAAAAAATCACCACTTTGCGGTCAAAGAAACTGCGGATGAAGTGGTCTTTTTAAGAAAACTTATTCCCGGCGCAACCGACAAGAGTTATGGTATCCATGTTGCCCGACTCGCGGGTATCCCGAAAAAAGTCACCGAACGGGCTGAGGTACTTCTTTCAGCGAGCATGAACCAGGCAGTTCCTGCCGGTACCCGACCCCAGCGCTATACGCAGATCCTCCTTGTCGATGATCAGGCCGGGAGCATCATCCCCCCTGCTGAACATCCCACGCTCCGGGCACTCTCCCATCTCAACCCGGATGAGATGACCCCCATGCAGGCGCTTGCAAAGATCGCGGAACTCAAAAAGACCCTCGACCGTAAGGAAATGCCATGACCCGCGAGCAGAGCGCACCCGTTATCCATATTCTTGACCCGTCAACGGTCAACAAGATCGCAGCCGGAGAAGTGGTCGAGCGCCCTTCATCCGTTGTCAAGGAACTGGTGGAAAATGCCATCGATGCCGGGGCCTGCTCTGTCCGCATTGACCTCTCCGCCCTGGATGGAAAGATTACCAGCATCCGGATCACCGACGATGGTTGTGGCATGTCGCCACAGGATGCAGCGCTTGCGTTTGTTCCCCATGCAACGAGCAAGATTTCTGGTATCGGGGACCTGGACACCATCCGGACCCTCGGTTTCCGTGGTGAAGCACTCGCCAGTATCGCAGCGGTATCCCACGTGACCCTGATCACAAAACCGCAGGGTTCCGGCGCGGTGGCCGGAACAAAAATGGTCATTGTCGGGGGAACGGTAACAGAGCAGGGGGAGATCGGTGCCCCGGAAGGCACCAGCATCCTGGTAGAAGATTTCTTCTTTAATACGCCAGCCCGGAAAAAATTCTTAAAAAGTATCAACACGGAACTTGCCCAGATCCATACGATCATGGAAGGGGTATGTTTCTCCCATACGGAATGTTCATTCCGTCTTTTTTACAACAACCATGAGCAGCTGGTGACCGATCGCTCAACGCGCCCTCTCGACACGATCGCACGCCTGTATGGCGCTGACACGGTAAAACACCTTTTTCCCATTGCTGCTACGTTCCCGTTTATGGCCATCACCGGTTATATCTCGCAACCCTTCCTGTCACGGAAAGATACGGCACGAATGATTGTGATAATTAACGGCCGCTTCATCTCCTCTGCAGTTATCAACGGTGCGGTCAGAACCGGGTATGGCACCCTGCTTGCCAAAGACCGTTTTCCGGTTGCATTCCTCTCCCTCCAGATCGATACGGGTCTGGTGGATGTGAATGTGCACCCGACAAAAAAACTGGTACGCCTGTCGCAGGAAAAAGAGATTGCAGAAGCGGTCCGTAAAACCGTATCAGATGCCTTACTCAGCCAGGATCTTATCCCTGCCGCTGAAGCCCCGTCTCAGGCAACCGTATCCCTGCCCGCTGCGATGGACAACCAACCGGTCTATACCTATCCTCTCACTGAAGCGGCTTCATCCGGTGTCTCTGAATCCACTCATGCGGGCACTATTGATTCCGACAAGCGGCTCCGGCAGACCGAGCTGATGACCGGAATTCCCGCGTTCCCGTCAAAACTTCCGGCGATTGAAGTCATTGGCGAATTCGGGGGCATCTACATCCTCGGGAGGACCGATACCGACGAACTGGTGATTATCGACCAGCATGCAGCCCACGAGCGGATTCTCTACGAACAGGTATTGCTCCGGTTAAAAGGGGAACATCACTCGCAGGAACTTATCTGGCCGGTCATCCTTCACCGCACGCCAAAGGAGGCATCTATCCTTAAGGATCTGCTCCCAGCTCTCGCGCTGGAAGGATTTATTTTAGAGGAGTTTGGGGGAGACACGTTCATTGTCCGTGCAATCCCGGTGGTGC
Source organism: Methanoregula sp. (assembly GCA_041662685.1). GTDB lineage: Archaea > Halobacteriota > Methanomicrobia > Methanomicrobiales > Methanospirillaceae > Methanoregula. The sequence continues at coordinate 517 of JBAZRZ010000059.1, read as the reverse complement.
TCGGACGAATGGAAGATGCGGGAATTATCGATGAGATCATCAGTGATTTGGTTAATGATGCCACAATCGGTTCGGTCAACAACCGGGAGCGGATTACCCGGGTGATCGCGTGCCGGGGGGCGATCAAGGCCGGCACGGTCTGCACGCGGGAGCAATGCCAGCGTATCGTAAACCAGCTCCGTCTCACCCGGAATCCCTATACCTGTCCTCATGGCAGACCGACCATTATCCGGTTCAGCAGACCTGATCTGGATGCAATGTTCAAACGCACTTAGGCATTTTGAACCCGGGACACGGCTCCAATACTCCGGATTATCCCAAAACCGGAAGATTTGCTCGTTGGTTTTGTCGCACACTGAATTTTCTGCTCTGTAGAAAACCTTGCTCCAAACAAATTGTATGAACCTGTCAAGGTTCGCGAGAATGCTCTTACATGAGATTTCCTTCATCTGGATCTGATATATACGGGATTTCAAGTCAGCCCCGTATCTTCTTTTCAGGACAGAGAATTTGGTTT
>JBAZRZ010000058.1:0-12046 GCA_041662685.1 Methanoregula sp. | reverse complement strand
TATATATCAGATCCAGATGAAGGAAATCTCATGTAAGAGCATTCTCGCGAACCTTGACAGGTTCATACAATTTGTTTGGAGCAAGGTTTTCTACAGAGCAGAAAAAATAAGCTGGGGTTAATAATCCGGTCTCATAACAAAAAATGCCGGAAAAATTATACCGGCTTTACTTTTATTTCCAGCTTGGGCAGGAATGGGATAAGGGAAGCTGCAATCTTTGCAATGCTCATGGACTGGAGGACAACTTTTCCCGGGCCGGTTAAGGTGGTGACAAAGAGTCCTTCGCCGCCAAAGAGTGCGGTGGTGATACCGCCGGCAAGAGCGATATCGTAACGGACGGTCTGATCAAAACCGACTACAAGACCGGTCTGCACTTTGATTACCTCACCGGGTTTCAACGTCATCTCGATAATATCCCCGCAGCAATGCAGAAAAACAATGCCGTTACCACTCATATGCTGGAGAATGAAACCCTGGCCGCCGAATAAACCTGCGCGGAGTTTTTCTGCAAGGGCAATGTCCAGTTCCACGCCTTCTTCACAGGCAAGAAATGATTCTCTCTTTGCGATGAACTCTTTTCCTGTTGAGATCGCCACCGTGAAGATCTTGCCCGGCATCATACCGGCAAAGGATACAAAACCCGGTTCATCCCCCGGTGCAAACCGGGTGAGAAAGAGACTCTCCCCAACAACTGCGCGTTTGAGGCCGGAGATGACGCCCCCTTTGAGCTGGCTCTCCATCTGGAATGAACCGGTCATGTCCACCATGGCTCCAGCTTCTGCAAAGATTCCCTCTCCCTGAATGAGGTCGATCTTTACCATCTGGAGGTTGTCACCAATGATCTCGTGCTTCATGATATTCCTTTACAGAGTATGCACGAGAAAAGGAGAAATGTGTTTGGGATTTTTTTCGTGCAGGGAAAATTTCTTTTGGAGAATTATTGTGAGAATTTTTTTGAAAAATCAAAAATGGTTTCAAGCTTTTTTGAAAAAAACCGGAACAAAAGAATCCTGAAAAGTTCGGTGCGATTCCGGAAATGTATTAGTATTTTTTTTTAGAGAATAGACAAAATAACCCCTGTAAGGGCTTTGATTCCCTGTTTTTCCGGAAAATGAGGTAATAATTCCTGTGCTTACGGTCAATTTTACGTTTGAAATCATGAGGTAATAATTAGCAGTATTCGGGCAGCGAAAAAGGGTGGGGGACGGATTTTACTTGTCTTTGCATATTTTCCGGGATAGAATGGGCTCCCTGATGATTTTGGAGGATAGACCAGCCCCTGTCCGGTCGAGAACTCCTGGAGGAATTGCATGAAGAGGGGATCCGGAAGGATGCGAAAAATTCACGTCGACGTCCGACGTGATGGCACTTTGTTCCAAGCCCCAAAAAAGGGGTTCTTTTCCGTTTGACCGACCCCCCCCACCCCCTCTGAGTTTTGCCTCCCAAAAGCGTCTGTTAGGGTACATTTTTCTGCCAGTAAAAGGCGAATTTAGGCCTGAAAACGGATAATTGAGCACGGTTTTAAAACGTGTGCCGGAATTCAACGAATATTGCACTACATTAAGACCGGACTTCCACCAGGGAAAAAAAGTCTCCGACGGAGAAATGGGATTCGGGGAGTCCAGGTCTCCCAGGGTCCCGGGCCGGAATTATCGATCCCCAAACGGGGTTTTCTCTCTCATCCCGCTCCCGTCAAAACAACACTTAATACCTTAACGCAACCAAACTTGTGCAGATGAACGGGACAAAACTTGCCGGCGGCCCGACACAGGACGAAATCATGGCAGTCTCCTTATTCAAACTGGGACTGCGCAGCACTGACACGGTCCTTGAAATTGGATGCGGGACCGGCAAGGTCTCGGTTGCGATAGCAAAGACCGCAAAAAAAGTGGTATCGCTCGACAAGCGTCCGGAAGCGATCTCGCTCGCAACGGAAACAGCCCGGCATGCAAGAATACATACCATCGATTTTTTCTGCACGGGCGCAGTGGATTTTCTCACAAACAATCAGGAGTTCGATTGTGCATTCCTTGGCGGCACGCAGGATCTTGCGGAGATCCTTCCGGTGCTTGCAAAGAAGGTGAAGCGGACGATCGTGATCAACGCAGTCATGGTGAGCACGCTCGAACGAGCGATTACAAGCTTAAAAGAACTCGGAATATTTACCGAAGTCGTGCAGGTGCAGGTCTCGCGTTCGTATGACATCGCCGGCAGTATCATGTTCAAACCCATCGATCCGGTTTTCGTAATAGTCGCACGGGGTGCCGCATGCTCGTAGGGCTCGGTCTCGGGCCAGGAAACCCTGACCTCCTCACGCTCCGGGCAGTCCGGCTTCTCAAGGAAGCAGATGCAGTCTTTGTACCGGGAAGGATAGCCCATGATCTCGTCACCCCGTACCGGGAATCGGTTGTGCTTGATTTCCCCATGACCAATGACGAAGCAAAGATCCGCGATTGCCTTAAAGAAAATGCAAAGAAGATCGCACCCGTAGCGGAGAAAGGTCTTGCGGTCTTCGGCATCATTGGCGACCCGAACTTCTTCTCCACATTCTCCCGGCTCTGTGCAGTTATTGCAGAGACCCATCCCGGCATCGAATGCCGGACGGAACCCGGGATCAGTTCCATCACCGCGTTTGCCGCAGCGGCAGGTGTTTCCATCAACGAAGGGTTCACGGTCTCAGACGGAACGTTCTCGGACACGAAGATCCTCATGAAAGTGCGTAAGCCACAAGAGAAGGCCGACCAGCTCCGGGCCGAAGGCTACCGGGAGTTTGTCCTTGTGGAGCGGATGTATTTTGCTGACATGAAGGTGTACCGGAATGCCCAGCTGCCGGAGAAGAGCGATTACATGAGCGTGATGTATGCCCGCAAATAACCCTGATAAGATCTGCTGGTTTGTCGGGGCCGGTCCCGGCGATCCCGATCTGATCACGGTCAAAGGAAGAGGCCTGCTCGACCGGGCCGATGTGTTGATCTATGCCGGCTCGCTTGTCAATCCCGCACTTGTAGCCTCAAGCCCCGCTGCGGAGAAAATGGACAGCTGGGGCATGCACCTTGACGATATGGTTGCCCTCATGGCCGACCGGGTACAGCAGGGAAAGACGGTGGTCCGTCTCCACTCCGGTGACCCGGCACTCTATGGTTCAATCGTAGAGCAGATCGCCGAACTCCGTAACCGGGGTATCACCGTCTGGATCGTACCGGGTGTATCTTCAGTCTTTGCTGCCGCTGCGGCCCTCACCACAGAGTTCACGCCACGGGGTGTCTCTGAGACCCTGATCATCACCCGCCCGGCAGGAAAGACGCTTGAGAAAGACTACATTGCCGCGCTCTCGCAGTACCCGGCCACCTTTGCTTTCTTCTTAGGCAGCGAGCACTTTTTCGCTATTACGGAAAAACTTGCCTGCCCGAAAGATACCCCGGCTGCGGTGATCTTCCATGCTTCATGGCCTGACCAGCAGGTCATCTACGGCACCGTTGCCGATATTGCCCAGAAGGCACAGGCTGCCGGTATCACAAAATCGGCCCTGCTCATTGTCGGCAATGCCGTAAAAGGGACAGAATCCGGATACCAGCGATCGCATCTCTATTCATGACCGATACTGTTGTGATTACGTTTCCGTATTCCCGCCCCGAAGCAGAGCGTATCGCCGCATTTCTCGGAGCTGATGTAGCGGAATACTCATCCGAAATTTTTATTACGATTTTTCAAAACCGGAAACGAATTGTTGCATTAATGTCGATGGGCATTGTCGTGCGGAAGATTGCTCCGCTACTGGATGACAAGTGGACGGATCCAGCCGTAGTTGTTGTGAGCCCGGATTGCCGGTATGCAGTTCCCGTACTTGGGGGCCACCACGGGGCCAACGAGCTTGCAAAGGAACTCGCGGGACTCGGGATACAACCGGTTATCACGACTGCCACGGAGTCCCGGGGCCGGGATTCTGTTGAGACGATTGCTGAATGGACGGGCACAGAAATCCTTAACCGGGACTCAACCCGCCAGGTGAATGCAGCCCTGTTAAACACGGACATCCCGGTTTATGCAGTGCAGGGACCTGCAATCGTACTTGCCGGACCGGACATCTCTATCCTCTTAAAAAAAGGTGAGTATACGGTCGGCATCGGGTGCAGGAAAGGTGTCACGGCTGAAGAAGTCGTCGACGCAGTGCATGCAGCTCTTACAGAGAACGCAATTTCAAAGGATGATGTTCTTGTCTATGCGACAACTACCAAAAAATTCAACGAGACCGGCCTTGTAGAAGCAGTCGGGGTACTTTCTGGCAATTTAATATTCCTTGACGCCGATATCATAAACGCACAGGCTGGAATTGGTCCTTCGCGGGCGTCCAGGATTGGTCTTCTCGGAGTTGCCGAGCCCTGCGCCCTTGCAACGTCAAAGAGAAAGACGCTCGTGATGATAAAAAAAGTGTACGGGAGAGTTACGGTTGCCATCGCACGCTGAACCATCGAAAGGAAGTCTTGCTATTGTCGGGTTGGGCCCGGGCAAGCGGGATTATATGACAGCCCGGGCGTTAAAGGCCATAGCTGGCGCGGATTATGTGCTCGGGCACTCCACCTATCTCGAACCACTCGAACCCTTACTGAAAGGCAAGACCATTATCAGCAGTTCCATGGGAAAAGAAGTGGACCGGGCACAACAGGCCATCGATCTTGCAAAAACCCATGCGGTTGCCATCGTATCGGGCGGCGATGCCGGGGTTTACGGCATGGCAAGTATCGTGCTCGAAGTGCTCGAGCATTCCGGGGCAGAAATAGAAGTCGAAGTTATCCCGGGAGTTACCGCAGCAAATGCCGCTGCATCGCGGGTCGGCTCCCCGCTCTCCGGGGATTTTGCGGTGATCAGCCTCTCCGATCTTCTCACACCGCTTGAGATCATTGAGAAACGGCTCGATGCGATCTTTTCGATCGGGATCCCGGTAGTCCTGTATAACCCGAAGAGCCGGGGCCGACCGCACAATTTTGCCATCGCAGTGGAGCATGCACGAAAGCATCTTGGCAGTGGCACACCGATTGCCATTGTGAAAAATGCCCTGCGCGAGAATGAAGAAACGATCATCACCACGCTTAAGGAGATCGAAGCACATGAACCTGCCATCGATATGCACACTACGGTAATTATCGGAGGCAGCGAGAGCAGGATTTGGAGGATGGGAAACGATGTCAAAGGAATCATCACACCACGCGGATACCACCGTAAATACGTATATTGATCCGGGCGCCGACACCCGGGAAGGTTATGCGATCTCGCAAAAATCCCGGACACTCGCCCGGCAGCAGGTGGGAAACGCTACGGTCGAAGATCGCATCCGGCAGCGGTGCTCAATAGCGGTCGGTGATTTCTCCATGGCAGACCTGCTCAGGTTCAGGCACGAGCCCATACCTGCGGCCCTCAAAGCCCTCAAAGCCGGTGCGCCCATCATTACGGATATCCGCATGGTGCAGGTGGGAATCCAGAAGAAAGGGCATACGAGTGAAGTCATCTGTGCGCTCGATTATGGAGCAGAAATTGTAAATGAATGGGGTATCACCCGGAGTTCAGCCGGGTTCATGGCCCTGAAAGACCGGCTCCCGAGTTCCATTGTCGTGATCGGCAATGCCCCGTCAGCTCTGCTCATGCTCTGCGACTTTGTAAAAGAGGGCATCCGCCCGGCAGTAATTATCGGTACTCCTGTGGGTTTTGTCAATGCAGCGGAATCCAAGGAAGTCTTGCGGACAATCGATATCCCGTCCATCTCAAATGAAGGTACCCGGGGCGGCACGCCTGTCGCTGTCGCAGCCATCAACGAGTGCATCACAATCTTTATCGAAGGCTTAACAAAATGAGGGATCCGATTACCGGTTTTGAATACCCCGGCGCATGGGTGGAACGGTGTGCTGTTCCAGCCCAACTCCTGCTCGCAGAGCAGGGGATAGCGGTCCTCACGTCTTTAGGGCTGGTGCTCCGGCGCGGGTTTACCACCGGTACTACCGCTGCTGCTGCCTGCAAAGCGGCAGTTCTCTCTCTTTCCGGCAAAAACATTTCATCGGTTTCCCTCCGTATTCCCTGTGGACTGGTAGTCGTTGTCCCGACAGATGCACATGCGGGTAAAGCATCCTGTAAAAAATATGCAGGAGATTATCCCTCGGATGTAACTGCCGGCGTGGTTATTGTAGCTGAAGCAACTCCCATGCCGGTTGGGATCCAACTCGAAGCGGGTGAAGGTATTGGCCGGTTTATCCGCGACACTCCCCGGTACCGCAACGGTGAACCGGCAATCAGCACTGCTTCGCTAGACGGCATCATGCGATCTATCCAGGAAGCAATGAACGCGACCGGCCTTTCCGGAGTGCTCGTGAACCTCTCTGTTTCTGAGGGAGCAGCGGTTGCCCGGAAAACCCTGAACTCCCGTGTAGGAGTGGAAGGGGGCATCTCCATCCTCGGGACCACCGGGCTGGTCGAACCCTGGGATGATCACCTGGAAGAATCGGTCTGCGGCCGGGTCGCCACTGCAAATAACCCGGTGATAACGACCGGAAGAATCGGCCTGCGGTATGCCCGCCTGCTCTATCCCGATAATGAAGTGATCCTTGTTGGGGGGAAAATAGGCGAAGCACTGGATGCCGCAAAAGGAACAATGATCCTCTGTGGCTTACCGGCCCTGATCCTCCGCCATATCAACCCGCACCTGCTTGACGGCACCGGTTTCGCAACCGTGGAAGAATTTTCCGTATCGTCTTTGTTCAAACGGGTCATGCTTGAAACTCTAGCTGGATTTAAAAAAGAGCGTCCGACCGTTCACGTTGTGCTCGTAGACCGTAATGGTGCAGTAATCGGGGAGAGTCCATGATAATTATTGGTGTTGGTTGCGGGCCGGGAATGCTCACTGAGCAGGCTATCCAGGTGATCGGACTGGCTAAAAAAATCTATGGCTCTGACCGGGCAATTGAGATTGCGCGAACTTTTATTTCCCCGGAATGTGACGTCAGGACAATTAATGATTTCAAGGCACTTCACCAGTTGCCTGAGGATATCGTAGTTCTCTCAACCGGGGATCCGATGCTTGCCGGGCTCGGGTACCTTTCCGGCACGGTGATCCCCGGGATCTCTTCACTTCAGGTCGCTGCAGCCCGGTTGCATATCCCACTAGCCCGCATTGCCGTTGTCGTTGCACATGGAAAGGGGCATGAGAAGGGGATGTCAGAAACGGTTGAAGAAGTGCAGCGGGGAAAAATTGTGTATCTCCTTGCTGATCCAAAATTCGATGTCCGAGAATTGTATCGTCGCTTGTTGGCGCTCGACTACCGTCCGCTTCGGATTGGCGTTTGCGAGAACTTGGGGTATTCTGATGAGCGCATTGAAAAAGGAGAGATCGTAGCGCCTCCTGTGCCAAAATCGGATCTCTACTCGCTGGTTATCGGGAATTTTTGAAAAAAATTAGTTTCCTGTTATTCCCAACACATCGATACGCTCGACATTAATGTTAATCGGTTTTCCGAGTTTATCTTTACTCAATTCACCTAAAATTTTCACTTTATTATCTAATCCATCTTTCGCATCATTCTGAAGACTTACAGGGTAATTACAGGGAATTTCCTTTATTCCGTCGGCCATTTCCCTTAAATAGAATCTTTGTTTATCAAGATCTATTTCTCGAATTATTCCTTCCGCAGTGACTTTTTCTGGAGGGATCGTTCTCTCTAGGGCTTCTTTTATTTTGATTTTTGATTTCGGAACTAAGCAGATAGTTTTCTCCTTCAGACACGTGCCATTAAATTCCACGCTTGAAATTTCACCGTCTTCTTTTGGGATATAATTTTCAACCTGAGTTAAAATGAGGTACCTTTCTTTTTCATCTGGAAATATTTTCTCAATATCTTGGGAATCTGATCCTCCTGCCCATTATGCACCTTTTAATAATTTTTCAACTGCAATTTCAACAGGATTTTTAATTATTTCACCGGAGATACTTTCTTGTCTATCATTTGAAGGATATACAAGTCCTATTCTGATACTCCCGGATAAAATTTTTGTTTTAAAATTACATAATCGTCTGATATCTTCGTGGGGGCGTCCACTCTCTCTGATTGTTTCTGTGTCGATGAACTCCGCAACTCGTTAAACCCCCATTTGAAATTATTGAGAAATTTCGATAAGACCTCAATAGGAACATTGCCTTCTTCCATGTGAGGACCTTTAAGGCGAATCCATATCGGCATTGCCAGTTCTTCTGCAGAATATAGACCAATATATTCATCTTTTTCTGCTCGCAGGCGATTAATATATTCTAAATAGGGCTCCGCCAGAAGGGAATATTTTTGAGGATTTATGGGATAGACTTTCTTTTTTAAAGCTATTAGTGCACGCTCAGCAAGATCTAATGCTTTTTTCGTACTTTCAAGCTCTTCATCATTATTTATCATATTTTCACCTTCAAGAGCCCTTTTTGTATGTTAGGATTATTTTTTACACATTTAAAAAATTCTATCCATTCATTTGCTGTATCATCGAATCCACTTGTTGGGTGAGTGTCAGTAAAACTAACGAAAAGATGAAGTTCAAAATATTTTTTTACATATTCGGTTTTAAGCAATGTGTGATCAATTTGTGTAACGGGTGCGGCAATTGAATATTGTTGGTTTTCGTTAATCACCAGTAAAATACCAATATCACCGGGTAATTCTCTTGAGGTTACAAAACTTCCATCCAGTATAACCCATCCTGACATTCCAACTTCTCGAAGTTTCGTCATATAACTTTCAAGTTTTTGAGTCAATTCTCGTCTTCGGTCATTTGAACAAAAAGATGATAAATTTAATTCCTGAAGGTTGCAATCAAATATCCCAAGCGGTAGGAAATCTGATTGTACTTGTGGGATAGGCATAAATCTCCTCAAATAATGTGATTCTAACGTTGATTGAATTTCTTTATTACAATTAATTACGAGAACTATATATTTACCTTGTGCTTGTGTTGTGAATTTGTCGATAATTGTCACATAATGAATAAACAAGATAATTCCCTGTGATATTCTTTAACGATTTTTCCATACCTTGTTCTCGGCATTCGCACATCTTTAAACATAGTATTCCAAATATCGCATCAATGGAATCACGACACTTCAAAAGTCTTTAAACCGACTGATGAAGATAGACATTTTCTCCTATCCTCATCCTCGTTATTTGTTCCAGATTTTCAATTTCGATCTCTTCAACTTTTTAAAATAAATGTGAACCTCTATTTTTTCTATCCTCCAATAATCATTCCGCTAACCATCGAAAAATCCCCACCAAAACATCAAATGTCCCCCCACGGGTATCGTTCATTTTCCCCTCCAAAAAAAGGTGTTAACTCCAATCGAAAAAACCCCTAATCCGGGCATTTTGCGGGCTTTGTTTTCTGTATCTCTCCTATATGGGCTCCGTTTAGGTGTAAATAGACCCATGTTCGATCGAAAACTCCTGATTATTTGCATGAACAGGGGGTCCGGATTACGTCAGACAACGCCAGGACCCTTGTAGTTTCCCTGCACTAAAAGATACACTATTATGAGCCCAATGCAGGCTCCGATAGCCATTTTTCTGATCCGGTTTTCGGATTTTTTAGATGGGGTGTCCACCGCTAAAAAAATAGCGGAAAGGGTTATTTCTCCAAAAAAACCCGTTTAATCGCGATTTGATCCTACAATTTAACGGCGTTCTGCGGGTCACTTTTTTTGACATATATTACAGGGTGATTTTTAAGAGAAACTGTTTCAAATGCCCTTCTATTGCCCCCTATCGCGATCACGTCGGAGAACGTGAGGGTTTTGAGGGTTTTTGGGACGTGGGGAATAATTTCGATTTGCGGTGGAGAGCGTGAAAAAAATTTCTGAAAAAAAAAAGTTTTCTGATTTTTCTTACTGGCGGAAAAATTTTTCCGGATCTTTTTGTGAGCCGCCAAAATTTTTTTTGGATTATTTTTAAAAACCCGCAAGCGCAAAAAAAAAAAATAGAAATATTTTTGATTGAAAAGAATTCAAAAATAAATGTGTTTCACCGGCATCATTCTCTTGGAGTACTGCCCCCAAACAACAAAGCTTTTTTCCTGATGGATTCGATATTGAAGTAAGGAATGAGTATACCTATGGATAAAGCAACTAAAACACAGTTAAGCGTCCTGTTCTTTGTGATCGGTTTAGCGATGACATTCATGCAGGATCTCAAACGCCTGGACACGATCAATCTTGGATTTTCTATGCCGTTTGCGATTATGTTCTATATCGGCCTGATCTTCATGGTCATCGGGTATTATCTCAAATAATCACAAACATTCCCGTAAATCCAGAACATAAAAGGAAAATAATCATCTCTTTTTTCCTTTCCCACTCTCCGTTGTTTCCGGTTTTTTCTCCGGACTTACCTTAATCTCGCACTAGCGATCTCCCGTGCACATGGACCGGACATACCGTGCCGAGTAGTCTTTCTTTAATGCAGGGATTGTCATGAACGTGAGGGCCATGCACCGGGGAAATATGTGCTCCCCAAGTGTCCCGATCTCGTATCCTGTATCGAGGAATGGGCAGCGTTTGATAAGAATCACGGAACCATCCTCCTATACATCGATCGTTTCGCTCTTGTAGTCCGGGCCGAACAGTCTCGTTAAGACCGTTCGCATACTCTCTGCCAGATCGTGGGCATTCTTTACCGGTAACGCGAGATCCCGGGCGATTGTTATGGCCCTGCGGGAGAGTTCAATCCAGCACTCCCGCTTGATCTCATCATATTTTTCTCCCAGCACTTTTCTGAATGCCACATCGTACAGTGCAGGAAGCCGTGCAGCACAATCAGCCGCAAGCCGCCACTTGACATCATCGGGAATGGATTTGAGATCAGGCATCTATGCATCTCCTCAGATAATCGTGTATGGGAAACCTGATTATTTCAATGATCGTCTCGCTGCATTTTTTATATCATGTTCCGCAGATTTCATGAAGCCGGAGAATAACGGTTTTTCGAACAACTGATGAACCCTTCATTTTCCAGTGCCCTGATAATCCGTACTACCCGGTCAGGATCCTCGCTGATGGTTGCCGTGATTTCTTCTGTTGTCTGGTTGGGTGTGGATAAGAGCAATGCAATAATCCTGCCGCGGATCCTGCGATCCGATCCTTCGAAGGGTGATTGTTTTGTGTAATGGGCACTTTTCCGGTTAGGGTTTGCCACGGTTTTTTTAAGCGCGGTTCCGAGATCCATGAGTGCCCAGTACCATATCTGGGGATTATCAAGGTATACTGCTTTCTCAATCAGCGGGAGTATTTCGGTATCACTCACCGATGCCGCATCTGAAAAAAAGAAGTGAATGAAGACTCTGCGGATATTGGTCTCGATAAATACGACCGGCATATTGAAGGCAAATGCGCAGATCGATGAGGCAGTTGCCCTGCCAATGCCGCGGAATGTTGCCAGGGTATCCACATCCGCTGGGAGCACTCCGCCATACTCGTTCATCACCCGCTGTGCGCATTTCTGGAGATATATCGCTCTTCTGTTATATCCCATACCCTGCCATGCTGACAGGATACCTGCAAGCGGGGCTTGTGCAAGGGTGGCAAAATCCGGAAAGGCAGCGAGGAATTCCGGATACTTTGTTAAAACCCGCTCCACCTGCGTCTGCTGGAGCATGATTTCGGAGACAAGGATTTTGTAGGGATCGGTGGTGTTGCGCCAGGCCATCGGGCGGCCATGCTGAGCGTAATGGTCGAGTACCATCTGCTGGAACCCTGATATGCCGGTAACCGGATCATATTTTTGAGAAACGATCAGGTCTTCTTCTTCAAAGGTTGTCTGACGTGCATCTTTCGTGGATTTCATAGGGGACCCTGTGATAGTATCGTGTCGTACGATGTACTCAAACCTGAATGATAATCATTCAGTTCGTGACAAAAATTCTGCTCTGTAGAAACGATTTCCTCACGAAGAAAAACCGAGTGAAAAACAACCGAAAGATCTAAGGTATGGTGTCTCCTTACAATGTTATGCTAGTAAAGAATAAGGAGACAATTAAT
>JBAZRZ010000057.1:0-13008 GCA_041662685.1 Methanoregula sp. | reverse complement strand
TGGTCCTGATTTCCATTGTCGCTTTCACCCGCAAGCACCTGATTGGTGCTCTTGAAAGCGGACATAAATTATGTCACTATTTTAGGACAGAAATACTGGCACGCTACAATTATGAAATCGTTCACTCGTTATCGGTTTATAATGACCAACAGCAATGCTGCCTGTAATATGTGGATAATTTCCCATAGATTCTCTAGGGATTGCAATGGATTTTATCCAATGAATCATGTTTTGTAAAATGAAATGCTTGCGAAATTGATTTGATACGTCTATTCCGATCCACGGATCTGATGCAGTATTTCCAACATTCAAGAAGAACGAGCCATCATCTTTCATTACACGCTTGCAAGAAACCGCTAGCTGTTCCATCCATGAAAGATAACCTTCCCTTGATTTTGTATCCTGATATTCGTGATATTTTATTCCGATATTGTATGGGGGAGAGGTAACGACAACATCAACTATCTTTTCATCTAATGACTGCAATCCCTTCAAACAGTCCTTATTTTAGATTTTATTAAATTCAGGTTTTTTTACCATATTTTCTTCCTCAAATTATATCACGAATTGAACGGATTTGCAATTAAAAATTATTCGATCTTTTTTATTATGAATAATTTCATCCATATCATCTGGCTGAGAATTAGAATATGTTTTGTTTCCAAAATTGATGTGCAAATGAAATTCTATACAATTAAAATTTTTGTAGGATTATAAAAGACAACCTTTAAGCAAAACAAAAAACAGTTCTATAAACGGTGTTATAAAATGGTAGATCAAACAACTCTGACAAACCTTGTTTTAGTCTATTTGACTGTAATTGTGATTATGTATGGGGCTTGGCCAATTATCACTGATGAGAGAACATCTGTTGCCAAATTTAAAAATTGGTTTATTCTTGGATCTATTGGTGTGGCTTTAGTTTTTACTTTAGTTTTTGATGTTTTATTACATTTATCCTAACGTTTTCATTTTTTTGGGGAGGAGATATCTCCATTAACTTTTTATCTTCCCCCCAATACACTCCAAAACTCTCCTTCCTCATCACAGCCCCACCCCCCTCCTTTTGGCCACGTGCCGGCCTCCGTCACCTCAAGTTATCAAAACAAAGCCCAAACCCCTTTCGTTCCGGTGAAGATATCCCGATATTAAATAGAAAATTCCTAACAGAAATACCCCTATACCCGGGTTCCGGTATGAGCGAAAGCCCCGGTGATTCTCAAACTTCGGAAAAATTATTCCCCTTTCCCCTCAATAATCGCTACAACTTTCTTCCCGGTCTCGGTTGTCCGGTAAAACCGCCCCAACTTCTCATTCGGCGTTAGGCACTCCACGAGCCCCACCTTCTCTAATGCCAGAATCGTCCGGCTGACTGATGGGCGATCGGTGTTAAGAATTCTTGCAAGTTCCGTTGGCGAATTCGGCCGGAGCAGTGCTTTGAGCACTTTTTTCCTCAAACTACCCCGGGCTACGAAACTTATGAGATCGTACATTATCGATCTATCGGTGAGATTCATCATGAACAAAGGTAGCAAAAAGGTAGCAAATTTTATCCCCTCCCCCGACCAGCACTTAACTCCGGTGCCTGGTGGAAAACAAATCGAAAAAAAGTGGATGTGAAAACCCCCGGAGCGGTCACCCCCGGCTTTAAACTCTTGTTCTGACGTGGACAATTGTCGCTCCGAAAGGCTTCACCAGACACCATATTCGGGAGATTCTTCGTCGGGGATCTCCCCCTTTTTAGAGTACCTCCAAAATAACCCCTGTACGGGCTCCGATTTCCTGTTTTTCTGAAAACAGAGGTAATAATTCAGGTTTTTCAAGTCATTTTTACGTCTGAAATCATGGGGTAATAATTAGCAGTGTTTGGGCCGCGAAAAAGGGTTGGGGACTGGTTTTACGTGTCTTTGCAACTTTTCCGGGATAGAATGGGCTTCCTGATGGTTTTTGAGGATCGATCACCCACTCCTCCATCGAAAACTCCTGAATATTTCGCATGAACAGGGGGTCCGGAAAAACACAAGAAATTCACATCGGTTGCCGATGTGAGGGCACTGCGGTTTTACCTCCAAAAAGGGTTTTTCTCTCCATTCCGGAAATGCTTAACCCTTTCCGCTCTCGCCCGGATTCATTTATGCGTCATTTATGCGTCATTTCCATCAAATATGCGTCATTTTCAGGTCACGTGATAATTTATTGACGGCGTTTGAGGATGTAATAGATCCCTTTCCGTAAACCCTTCATCTCTAATATATTCTTATCAATAAGATTTTTGAGATCCCGCCGTGCTGTCGCTGCTGATAAACCAGCGATCCGCTGATAATCCGCATTGGTAATTTTCCCGTTCTCTTTTGCATAGAGCACTGCGGATATCAGCCGCTCCGATAATCCCGGTTAAACACATCTTTCCGGAATAGTACCGAAAAACCCTGATCTTCCTGGAATACCGGTTCAGGGATTCCGGCTTCTGCGCTGGCATGGCACATCCTCTGGATCCCACCACCCCACCATTCTATCCAGCCGATATCATACAGCACCTGTGCGATTCCCTTGTTCCGCAAGACAGAAGCATGCGAAGTAAACAATTCGGGCAAGGTGATCCCGGAAGCCAGCCGTCCCGGGCTCCATACTTTCAGGGAATCTTCCATGATACGAATCTCAACAGAAGAACTGATCGGGTAATTACGGTGACAGACCACATTGATAACTGCTTCACGGAGTGCCTCTACGGGATAGTCCCAGACCTGGCTTGCGTTCCGGTTCCCCGGTCATAACGAATGCAACCCGGATATTTTTCCGGATGAATTCCATTGCATCATTGACCTGCTCAAGGATCGTGCCTGTCACCATGCGGCCATCCAGCACGCTGATCTCATCCGCGTCGAAGAGTCCACAGTGAATCGTTGCCTGGGACAGGACGCGCTGCGGGTCTTTCCCGAAGAGGAGGATCGCGGCCCATGTCGGTTTGCTGTCCTGGATCAGTCCGATCTTTTTAAGGACGGTTTGTGGGGATTCGTCGGGTCCGATATTCCGCCTCCCCGTCTCGTTTGCTTTTTTAATATAGTCGGTGACTTTTGCCAGATCCAAATCTGCAACGGTGGTTTTGGGTGCTGGTGTCAGATCCCAGCTGCTGCCAATGGATTGCAGATGCATCTCTGCGATCTCGTGGGGCTGCATTGCCCGGTTGCTTGAGCCGACGCGCCGGTAACACCTACCCTTGACAGATACCGGTTTGAGCGGATTTTCTTTGATGTGGATCGCTACAACGGGTTTGCCTTCACGGGATAATTCTTCAATCTCTGGTATAAGGCGGGGTTCAGTACTCTGGGAAATCGTGTTGGCCCATTCCTTAAAATATTCGGTACCTATCAGCGTGCCAATAGCGTTTCATCGATCATCTATCCCAATAAAAATCGTACCGCCCCTGGTATTTGCGAATGCACCGGCGGTAACGACAACTTCCTGATCGAAGGATTCTTTGAATTCAACCGTGTCGGATTCATGGAGGGTCATGAGCGGAGATCCCAGAGCTTTGTACTGAGTTAGGGTTCTCTTCCTTTTTCTGGTTGTTGCTCTAAGGGGTTCCCACCGCATGAACCCCCCCGGTCTTCCCATAGGTAAGGAAAATTGTACGTTTCTATCTTTCACGTATCAACATCGTATGATAAATGAAAAACCGGGCCAAGAAAAATGTCATAAAAATCATTCGACAAAATCAAATACCAATATACCCGAATGAAATGGATACTCCTCTTCATCGACACCGAAACCACCGGCCTCCAAAAATATTACGCAACAACCGAGACCGAAAAATGGCCCCGGATTGTCCAGCTGGCCTGGTCGCTCTACGACCGCGATGGGAACCATGAAAGCCGGAACAGTTTTATCATCTACCCAACGGACTTCACCATCCCCCCGGACTCGGCAAGAATTCACGGGATCACGACCGAGCGGGCGAAAACAGAGGGAGTCTCGTTGCACAAAGGGCTCCCGCAATTCAATGCCGATGTAGAGAGGGCAACGACCATCATTGCGCATAATACCGATTTCGATCTGCCGATAATAAAAACTGAATTCCTGCGGTGCAGGATGGCGACAAATCTCGCGGAAAAACAAAAATTCTACACCATGAAGGCACCCGGCATTGTCTCGTACTGCAAAATTTCCAATGCTTCCGGTACGAGAAACAAATGGCCAAAGCTGACAGAATTGCACCTGCACTTATTCGAGACAGAATTTTCCGGCAGCCATGATGCCGGCGCTGATGTGGAAGCATGTGCAAAATGTTATTTTGAATTACGGCGAAGAGGAGTTATCGAATAAGATGGGCATACGGTGAGAGGTCGGATCTTTTCTGCCTTTTTCCTTTTTTAATCATAGCAGTTTATTGGCACTGCATAGAAAACATTTCGAAATTTTTATTATTATCAATGCATAATTATTAAGTATGAGCGTTCACCCAGAGGACCGATTAAATCAAAAGAATTTTTGGAAAAAATTAATTCGTTGTCTTTATGATTTTCAACTTCTTATTTTTTTAACAATTATCGGATTTTTTGTAATTATTGTTGCTGCAATTGTAGAAAGTCCAATCATAGGAGCTTTAGGGAATTCAATTTTAATAACGGGTGTGCTCAGCCAAATCATAAAATCATATTTTGATGACCATGAAAAGAGAATCTTTCCTATGAAAAGAGACATTGAGAACGTCTTTGAGAAACGATCAGAAACATATGAGATGATCCTTGCAAAGATGAAAACCTCAAGTAAGATCTTAATGCTTGGTACGGCTCATCGATCATTTCTTTGGAAAGAAACAGTTTCCTATGAATTCTACTCTGCCGTTGATCGATGTGATCTGGATTTGAAAATTATTTTGTCAAATCCGTTCTGCGAACAATTTGTACGAAGAGCATTAATCGAAGAAAAAAACCGATTAAACTCATTTTTTACGGGTAAGGAGTTCGTTGAAACCAGCGTGGCAATCGGAGATATTAAAAATTCCATACGTTCAATAAAAAAAAATGTTTTTATGTAAAACCCGAAAAAACAATTTTGATCGAGATAAGAAAATTTTAGAAGCGGTAGCATTTTCGAATGATTTCCCTATGATGTGGCTAATCATCACAGATGAATATGCGTTTTTCCAACCATATCAATACGGAAATTTAGAGATTAAACCAATCATGGGAGAGAATTTTTTTGTTCTGCAAATAAAAAAGGGGAGATTTATGATAGACTTGAATCACACTTCGAATGTCTTTGGAACGCCAAAGCTCGAAAGCATTCACTCTGTTCTTTCAAACAGGTTGATCAGATGATGTTTCCTTCAGACAATGGAATAGATAAAATGTCTGATGTCCTCAAGGAAATCAATGAATTTGATAAACGATCGTGTTCGTTACATTCTCGTGACAATACTGTTGACATAAAATGTGAATAAATTGGTTGCGGTTGAGACGCACATCCATTTCATTTCTTATTTAGCCCCGCCTCCGGACAAACCTCCGCAAACCGGCAGCTCAAACACTCCCGCTGCGAAGGCCGGGCCGGGAAATCCCCCCCATCCTTCCCGGATACCGGCTTCGTGATATCACCCTGATTCTATATCCACACCAGAAAGGATCTGGACACTTTGTCCAGATAATTGTCCAGATACATATGCACATTAGAAGATGGTCAGGTCATCCGGACACCAGGCTAACCGGTATTGACAAATCGCCAACCCATACGGTTTTTCATCAAGCCTGGTCAGAAGTATCGAATAAAGAATGAAAAAACAATTTTATAAAATCATTTTCACACCGCCCGGCACAAGGTTAATACACCTGGTTCCGAAGGTGAACTAAGAAGGAAACATGACTCTCTCGTTCACAAGGTCAGATGGTGTTAACGTCGATCTTATCCGGGAGTCCCATTGCAAAGTATGCAGCAAACCCATCCCTTTGAACTACAAGGACTACGGGTATTGCACGGACTGCAAGGATCAGAAAGACCGTGAGCTGGAACTCATCATGTACGGGGTCACGGAATATATCCTGAAAGATCCTGTTGAAAGATTATCTGCAATCAACCGGGAGATCCGGGAATTCAAACACGACCGGACTCTTGCCGGGAAGCTGGGCGAATGCATGGTACATGTCATCACGCACCGGTATCCACATCTCCGTGATGTGGACCTGATCGTCCCTGCCCCTTCCTCAAACAGTACCCGCGGATATAACCCGGCAACACTCCTTGCGGAATATGTTTCCCTTGCAATCGGTGTTCCCTGCAAAAATATTCTGGCCAAGAATCCCGGCAGCCCCTTACAGCATGAACAACCTGCCGACAGGAAATGCGTGGATATGGTGGGAAAGATTTGACCAAAGAGATCAATTGATGGGGAGTCCGTACTACTGACGATACGGTAATCAGTGGTTGTACTATGCGTGAATGTGCCCGGGTCCTGAAGAAAAATGGCGCTGGCAGGGTATACGGGCTTGTTGTGGGACGCGGTATCGATCGCAAACGACTCGAATTTCTGGAGCGGGAGGATGCACATCATGTATGACCGGATATCCCTGCTTGCCTGTGTCAACGATAAAGAAACTTCCCGTAATACCGGCTTTGCCAATGAGTATTTCAGGAATGCAAAATTACAGGATTTTCTCGCAGGACTGATCCCCAGTTCCCCGGATTTACTCTACTCCGAACACGATCCGCAATTATTCAAAGCATACCAGAAGATCAGGGAATCACTCTCAACCACGGATCTTTCATTGTATGCTGGGGAGATCGCACGGATCCGTACGTCAGAGATGCAACTCATTCCCTATGACTCCGATCGGTATCCCGGTCAACTCAGGGATTTGTCAGATCCCCGTTATTGTTGTATCACAAGGGAAACCTGGTGGATTTCAATAATTGTATTGCAATTATCGGTACACGCACTCCTTCAGAATATGGGAAACAGGCTACCCGGCAGTTGAGCAGTTCCTTTGTTAAAGCCGGGTATACCATAGTCAGCGGGCTTGCATCGGGAATCGATACTGAGGCGCATCGCGGAGCTCTTGATGCCGGGGGAAAAACCATTGCCATTCTTGCCGGTCACATCGACGATATTTACCCGAGATCGAATTATTCCCTTGCCCAGGAAATCATGCAATCGGGTGCAATAATTTCCGAGATATCAGCGTTTGTCAAAACGCATAAAGGCAGGTTCATCTCCAGGAACCGGCTTACGAGTGGGATATCCCAATGCGTTATTGCTGTGGAGTCTCATGGCGGTGGCGGGACATTACGGCAGGTGACAACGGCCCAGTCCCAGGGTAAACCCGTGTTTGCAGACCTGATGATGGTGATATTGAATCAGCGAAAGGCTTTGCTGAATTATGTAACCGGGGTGCAATTCCTACCAACTCTGCGGATGAGGTGATCCAATATCTCAATCAGATACCATCTACCCCGGCATCTGCCCGTGGGGGCGGCAAAAAACAATCGACACTTGTAAGTCTGGATCAATTTTAAGCCGGCATATCAATTTTTTTTGAGCATTGAAATCGCTGTCATACGGGAATTTCTTTCGCTACCCGCCGGTTATCCCGGTGATGTTGTATCCATATCCGGTACAGGTTTCCCTCCCCCGCCATGTCATGTTTTCACATTTGCAGAGTCCGGACAAACCTCCGCAAACTTACAGCTCAAACACTCCCGCTGCGAAGGCCGGGCCGGGAAATCCCCGTACTCATAGGAAGCATTCATCATCGCAAATTCCCGGGGAATCAGCTCCTGCGCCTCGCATAACTGCTCCTCGTAGAATGCATAGGGCTTTGTTGCGCCGGTCTTCAGGAAGACAAGTTCGGTCCTAATTTCATCGGCACTTTTCTTATAATAGTCCCTTGCCCAGAGCACATACGACGCCATCTGGAGCTCCGTCTCGTACTCGTCATCGTCACGGCCGGTCTTCCAGTCCGTGAGGACGAGCGTGCCGTCAAGCATTTTCCCGACTAAATCCACCTTGACCGTTACGCTTGTATCCCCGATGAGGAAATGATCGTATTCCTCGTGTCGCAGGCATTCGCGGCCTTGGTAGCCCGGCCACTTCCCGAAGAAGGTGTGCAGGCATGTCTTGCCGTTCTCATCGATGGTGGCAAAGAATGCATTCGCGATCTTTTCGCCGTTATGGTATTCAGTGAAGGTCTCGCCGCCGACATTTTTGTATTGCGATACTTTTTTCGAGAACGCAGTTATTGCTTCATTCAGGTCCATCGGCTTGTTCTCGCAATGGAGTTGGATCTGCTTGTTGATGATATCGTGAATGAGCTGGCCCTGCACGACAAATTTGGAAGTGAAGTTCTTGAGCCACCGGATTTTTTCGGGATCAACTACGGGAGCGGATTTGACGTAGGGGGCGATGTATTCGAAATAATACTGGCGCTGGCACCGGTTCCAGACCCGGTGTTTGGTGAAGGACCAGGAATTTATTTTGAAGAAGAATGGGTCCAGGTCTGCCATATATTTCTGTTGGGGATTGGTGCGAAATATCTTCCTCTTTCACTTTAACAAAAACAGTTGATTCAGGGACTTCACCAGACACCACATCAGGGAGATTCTTTGTCGGGGATCTCCCCCTTTTTAGATTACCTCCAAAATAACCCATTTATGGGCTCAGATTCCCTGTTTTTCCGGAAACAGAGGTAGTAATCCCAGAAAATGCGGTATTAATTCAGGTTTTTCAGGTCATTTTCACGTCTGAAATTATGAGGTAATAATTAGCAGTATTTGGGCAGCGAAAAGGAAGAGGGAATGGGTTTTGGCCTGTCTTTACAAATTTTCCGGGCGGAAATAGGCTTCCTGATGGTTTTGGAGGATATCGCGATTTTTACGACGGAGATTCTGATGATTCTTCTTATCCTCAAGGTCTGATGACCTCTCGGACGTTAAAGAGCAGGGAGAAATCTGGAATACTTCCCAACCGGGTCCGTAGCGGAGTTGGATTGGGGGATGGGAATGCAGGTATCCCGGAGGGAGTGTCTCCGATGGTGCATAGGCAATACTCTCTATGTTCCTCCTGTTTCAGGCACCTGCCCGTATTATGCCCGGGCTTTAGTCCCAGGCTGCAGGAGAACTGGGTGAGGCCTTGCCGGAAACTATCCCATAAACTTTCCAAAAAAAAAGATTTTAAAGTTCAAATGGGATTGGGATCATGCCAAATCATCTGTTGGTATCATCCAGAATAGCATGCAGTCCCTCAATGACAATCGGAATTTTCTTTGAAATCATTTCCCACAGAAGCTCATAATCTACGCCAATATACCCGTGGATTACTTTGTCCCGCAGACCAGCAATAACTCCGCCAGGGAATATCCGGGTACGGTAAACGGATCTGTTCCGGTAAACGTTTTGTTGCTTCCCCCATAACGGCAAACTTGTACAGTACCGCAGAAAGTGTCCGGTCACCATCAACGAATGTTTCACATGACATCCCCTGAGTAAAATCGCGGATAGCTTCTGCTGCTTCTAATATATCCTGCAGGAGCAGCGAATGCTCTCTCATGCGTACACAACATCCCGGTAAACCCCGTCACGGATCTCGGGACGAAGTGCCCGTGGGGTAGCACGATCTACGTGTCGCCCGATTTTTTCTTCGAGATACTGCGAAAGCTCAATGAGATCGAAGAGGTCCGCTCCTTCTTTAAAATCGACAAGGATGTCCACATCGCTGTCAGCATGTGCCTCTTTCCGGGCAAATGAGCCGAACACACCAATCCTGCGGACTTTATACCGTGCGGTAAGATCATCCTGCAGGGACCTAAGCAGATCAAGAATCTCATCACGGGTTATCGTTAACATTCTCATGTTCCTATCTGGTGTGCCTCACAATAATCATTTCCCTTATGGGAGAAGATCTCAATTAGACCAAGTTAGGCGAAACTAATCCAGTTAATCAACCAACAATTTTATCGTAGAAAAGTATATTTCAAACTATGGCAACAAAACGGATTCATAACCCGAAAACGCATTCGGATAGCCATATTGCCGCAAGAGACTCGAAGAATTTCACAAAAGGTCAAATAACTGGTCCTTATAAAAATAAAGCGAAAAAATAAAAAGAGCTCCTGATTCGATTTGAAATCGATTGTATCAGCAATCTCCATCCACGTCTTCCGGGCACCTCCCGGCTCAAGCTACCCGTGTCATTACTTAACCGGATCGATCACGAACCAACCGCCGCATAATCTCTTTTTCCCACTCGATCTCTGCAACAAGTTCCTGCTCGCTGGGGAGATACGGTTTATACCGGGATGCGAAGAGCTGGTGACTGTCCTTGAGAACCGAGTACCTCACGATCGTCTCGTCTTTTTCTGTACACAGGATGATACCGATGGTTGGATTATCCCCTTCAGTTTTAATCCGGTCCTCGAACAGCCGCACATACATGTCCATCTGCCCGATATCCTGGTGCGTCAGCTTTCCGGTCTTTAAGTCGATGAGGATGAAACATTTCAGGATATAATGATAGAACACGAGGTCAATGTAAAACTCGGAGGTTTCCGTACTGATGCGGTACTGGCGCCCGACAAACGAGAACCCCTTTCCCAGGTCCAGGAGGAAGTGCCGGAGTTTATCGATAAGGGCCTGCTCAAGCTCGTGTTCAAGGTAAGACGCTGAAGAAGGGATATGCAGGAACTCAAGGACATACGGATCCCTGATGAATTCCTCCGGGCTTTGAGTATCGGGTATTTTCTTTTTCTGAACTGCGGGTTTTGCGATCTTCCCGTCACGGCTTTTCAACAGCCGTTCATATGAGAGTGAATCTATCTGCCGCTCGAGGATCCGTACACTCCAGT
Organism: Methanoregula sp.; assembly: GCA_041662685.1. Lineage (GTDB taxonomy): Archaea > Halobacteriota > Methanomicrobia > Methanomicrobiales > Methanospirillaceae > Methanoregula. Next base: position 2,176 of record JBAZRZ010000057.1, on the reverse strand, counting down.
TATGGCCGATTCCTTCCCGGATATAATACCGGCAGGCAGCGGGATTTTCCACCCGCATCAGGAGCCGGTAATGCGACCAGCTCAATTCGCTACACACTGTGTAGCCAATCTCTTCATCAGGAATGTCTTCTTTGGAACACCTTTGGGGAAAACAAGATAGAACTGGCGGAAGTTCTTGAGGTTTACTGCAGAAAAACCACGATCGAATTCACGGGTCAGCTGCAATGCCAGATCTTCAAGAAGGTGTGTACCGTATCCGGCCCGGCTTTTTCCTGCCAGTTCGTCTTCCACGATCAGCCGCCCGATGTTCCAGTACGCTTCGACCATTGCATGGTTGACTGCCCGGTACGCTTGTGGCCGTGCATCGTGAATAATATCCCGGAGTGCATTGTATAAGTGGTCCAGAACCGCAGGAAGGGATGTCATGGGATCATTTTCCTTATATTATACGGTGGAACGGATTGCCTTGATATAGCGTGAGGCGTGCGCCGGGAAAGTGAAACTGTGGGGAAAAACAACCGGATTTTCGCTGAAAATTTTTGAGCCGCTGTTGGTTGAAAAAATTTCAAGTGAACACTGCAATAAAAATTTCCCACTATCTCCGTGAGCAAAACCCCCCCTCGCCTCCCTTACGCACCACCCCCAAAACCCCCTTTTCCAAGCATTTCACTACCCCCCGAATCCGGCCCCTCCACGGCCTGCGTTTCCCCAAAGTAACAAAACAAAGCCCAAAATGAGCCCCATTTAGGTGAAGATCACCTCCTGTTCGATCGAAAACTCCGGGAGGAATTGCATGAACGGGGGGTCCGGAAGGATGCGGGAAATTCACGTCGGTGTCCGACGAGAGGGTAATGAGTTCCGAGCCCCAAAAAGGGGGTTCTTTTCCCTTTGACCGTGCTACCCCCCCCAGCCCCTTTAAGTTTTGCCTCCCAAAAGCGTCTATTAGCGTTTTAAGGTTCGAGGCAAAACGCTCCGTTTGGCCTTAATCCCAAGGAAATTGGGTATTTTAAAAACGTGTGTAAAAGTGTACGGTTTTTTGCACATATTCCGTAAATGGGTCGTCCGGATGGGCAATCAGGGGCCGTAGCGGGGCCGGATTGGAGGGTCTCAATGCAGGTATCCGGGAGGATGCGTCTCCGACGGTGTATAGCCAGCCCCCGGGCTTTCACAAAAAACACCGGCAAACCCTGGGACGGATAAACAAAAAAATGTGCAGATATTTTTAAAAACGTGTCGTTTGGATAAACCGGAGGGGGGGCCGGCCTCTCAACCCGGATCCCACCGTTGTTACCGGCAAAAAAATCTCCCGATGCCAGAATTTACGGATTTGATAGTAGGATGAAAACCATCCTATGAATTTAAGAATAGCTACACCCCTTTTTTTACCAAGGTGTGCCACGTTGCAGCAGACAAAATACGGGGAAGCAACCGGCAGTCCCGCCATAAAAAATGATCCGGTTCCGGCACTTTGGTCCATCCATGCAGGTCACCGCTCAGGAAGTACGGGCATGAAACGATCTCCATTCTTTATCGGTATGGTCTTCCTGCTCCTCCTGCTCCTGACAGGCATTACATCAGCCGATACGGGAGCAGGCTCTACGAATACAACTACCGTCACCACAACAACTGCTCAAAGGCCCGGGGGCTGTGTCTATTTCGAGACATACCCCGATGGCGCCACGGTCTGGCTGGACAACATCAATATTGGAACCAGTGCCTTTACGTACTTCTCAGAAAAAACAGGAACAATAGATGTGCTTGTCCGGAAGAAAGGGTACGAAGACTACGCGGGCAACGTCTCCATCGTTGACGGCAAACGGGTCATGTTTTATGCCCGGCTCACGCAGGTTTCCTACAACCTGAATGATACGAAGACCCCCACGATACCGGTGACAACCGCCACGACCGTATGGAAGTCAACAATGCGTATTCCCACCCCCTGGCCAACATCTACACCGGAATCGCCGGTTGATCCTGCGGTCGTTCTCGGGGCCATTGCAATCGGCATGGGGTCCTTTGTGCTCTGGCGTCGGTAATTTTTTTTTTTAAAAGAACCATGGACGGGAATATTTTTTTCGCGAATTTCATTTTTCTGCTCTGTAGAAAACATTGCTCCAAACAAATTGTATGAACCTGTCAAGGTTCGCGAGAATGCTCTTACATGAGATTTCCTTCA
>JBAZRZ010000056.1:0-13526 GCA_041662685.1 Methanoregula sp. | reverse complement strand
CGGACGATTTATTAATTGTCTCCTTATTCTTTACTAGCATAACATTGTAAGGAGACACCATACCTTAGATCTTTCGGTTGTTTTTCACTCGGTTTTTCTTCGTGAGGAAATCGTTTCTACAGAGCAATGAGGAGGTAATGGGTCTTTTCCCCGGTTGCTGTCCGGGCGGTCCAGATATCCTCCCCGGCAAGTGCACCGGAGAGTAGCCGGAAAGACCGGCATCTGCGGAGAAATTGGCATCCATGCCGGTTCGTGTGAGGAGGTACTTATTCTTATCAAAGACCCGGACCGCAACCATATTGGGATTGAACGTGCGGAGGTCTTCTGCGGCAACAACAGTCGAGATCTCGCTCCGTTTCTGGTCGAATCCAGGAGTGGTGAACCCGAGTTCGAGGAGATATTCATGGTCCGAAGTCGGCATGAAGGCCCACTTCGTCATCTTCCCGGTCACGTTGCCGGACTCCGTGCCGACAATCGCGTGGGAAACCCGGTCGGCAAAGAACGAATCATTGGACATTCCCTGTGAGAGATAGGCATAATAATCGGGATGTTTCTTAAAATCGAGATTCAGCGCGCCCGTAACCGAGGACGCGACGATGACATCGCTTTTATTGATCACGAAAAAGGTGCGTTTTCCATCCGTCATGGGTTCTGTCTGCCGGCGAAGCAGGTCAAAGTCAATCGTTTCAGGATCTTCTCCTGCATGCTTATAGGCATCGAGGAACGCGGGAAAACATGCCTTCAGTTCGTCATTGTAACTGTTGTCATAGATATCGAGCCCCTTGTCCACAAGCATCTCTGACTCGACAGCATACTGATCGGTAGACCGGATCGCGATCTCGTTTGCAGCGAGCAGTTCATCACGGGCTGACAGGTAGGAGAGACCGCAGAGCAGGGCTGTGACAACCAGGATGATGAGAATGATGAAAATGGTGATGTACACCTGGAGTGGCAGGCAGCGTATGGATCCAAAAAGCATCTGTTTCATCAGGAGTCCCGGTCAGGTTATTGATAGTCCTGTTATTCCCTGCAGCGCTCAGTGTTCATTTCCCTCAGGGCCGAAAGGTACCACTCCTGCCGGCATCCATCCATTTCATGACTTCCCTGATCTCGCAATTAGCGAAAATCAGCATAATGATCACACACCCGAACAGCCACTCATGGGTCATGAAACTGTAGAGCGTAGATGCGATCCCGGCAAGTAAAAATGCCTGCAGTCTTCTCCTGGAGGGATTGTGCGATCGGCTGATATGAAGAGCAACGACTATCCACAATATTCCTACAATCAGGACAACGGCCATGAGAATCTGCAGGGTAATTATCCCGTACGCTGCAACAGCACAGAGGATAACGGTAAGAAGCACAAGATATTTATTTTCCATTTTACAGCATCACCGGATATACTTCCCATGTTGGGACACAACCCCATAAACACGGCGATGAGTGAAAAAAATACTGCAGTTATTGTCATCAGGCCCGGGGAGCATGCATGTACCTCACGGGGCCCGGGACAGGAACATCTGGTGAAGTGCACCCCGTCTGTGCATCTCGTGTCATCGCTGTCGGTAGCCGGTCAGGTTGAAGGCGGACGGCAGGTGGTACTGGACATGGCCATGTCTCCAGAATGGCCTGGTCTCACTGAGACGGGCGTTGATACCAAGGGAAATTGTATCATTCTCTTAGCTCCGTGGAAGAATGAACTCAAATGCCTGGCTGCTCTCCCCCCAGAATTGCACGGGGTACTCCTTCTGGTGTCCCTTGAAAAAGACATCCCATGAATACTGTCGTGTTATCCGGAGTTCAAGTGAGTCTATGCGGTACCGGCTCTGATTAAACCAGAAAAACACCGTCACCGGTACCGAGGTGCTGCTATTCAGCTGGGAGGAAGGTCGTATGCTTAACGAGGCAGCATCGTTCCCCTGTTCCGTAAAGACGACATCAGTATAAATGAGATCACTGGATGTATGCATATCGACATTGTCATACAACCGGATATCCTGCGAGGTCCAGAGTCCCACGAAGATAAGGATGAGAAGAATGCCGGCCAGGATGAAAAGCGATCTCTTCGATTATAGTATTCGCATGATCTGATCACCACTTGTTCGGGCCCCGTGTTTTTTATCAGGGAAATTTTTAATGCAGTTATCCGTCTTTTTTGGTTATTTAAGGTAAATGTTCAGACAGTATACGGATCCCTTTTGAGATAATGACGATCGCGGTAATTGCCAGCAGGACCAGAACTGCCAGCAGCGCTACGGCACCCCCCAGTACCAGCGATCCAAAAATCCCGGAAAAAAGATTGAAAAGGGATCCTCTACCCCACAGGCTTCCTGAGCTCCACATCTCGGGAATTCCCGCAGTTTTCGTAACAGCTGCCACAAGGAGCATTGCGGCAATAGTAGTATTTTTCGAAAGAACGATACCGGTAAGGGACCCGACATATGTCCGGGCCAGGAGCGATGAAATACCGACAACCAGCGATAGTAATACCATAGAGAGGATTACGGAAACATCACTATTCGGCATCCCCATGAGGTAAGCACCACCGACAATAAGGAAATTGTCTATGCTAAGGAGCAGCAGGATCGTGTAATGGCGCCGGTCGTTCCATTGTTCGCAGATGGAAAAAAGGAAGAAAAACAAAACCCCGGTAAAAATTATCATTGCTGCGCTGAATCCAAACGGAAGGTGATCATCCGGCAGGTTCGGCACGAGAGTAATGACACCCCATAGTGCGGCGATCCCCACAACGAAGAGACTGATACCGGATAGTATGATTGCAATCAGGTACCGGGTCGTATCCTGATCCGGGTTAATGCATTGGGAGTTTTCCATAGTTTCACCTGATACCCGAGTCCGGTCCCGGAACGGATAAAAACGTTTCCTGTTATTACTGGAGGGGGCACAACCCCATAAACCCGGTGATGAGTGAAAAAAAATATTGCAGTTATCATTTTTTTATTTATTGAGGGAAAGGTTCAGACAGCATCCGGATCCCTTTTAGGATAACGACAACCGCAGTACCTGCCATCATGACCAGAACTGTCGGCAGCACTACGGCACCCTGGTTTTGGTTATTTCCGTTCATCCAGAACTGTTGAAGGATCGTGAGCAGTCCGGGCTTTCCCATGACAACTATCCTCCGTGCTCATTTTCTCTCCGAACCCCCACCCCCTTATATCCCATTACATGCCAAAATAGAATTCACAGAATGAAAGGCGACGAGTACCACGGTGCAGGGAAATGCCCTGTCGGCCGGATCCGGGAGGCGGGCATGATAAGACGCGATGGGTACGAAGAATCGGTAGCAAAGGCTCTCAAGAAGATCGCCGACCACATACCGGAAGATCTCGTGCAAAAATTCACAGAAAAAAGCGGGATGACCAAAGACGACATCCACCCCATCACCCCCGGCCCTGCCGGCATCGTGAGCGCGATTGACGGGAGCAATGCGATGATCGCGGAAGGGGGCAGTATCTCGCTCGCCGCCATCCGGGCAGCCCGAACCACATTTAAAGGCAACGAACGCCATAACCGCTCCACGACCCCCCTCACGCTCGTGACCATCGGGCCCGGCCACCGGAACACGGACTTTGACGAGTTGTTCGAGGAATGTTTCGGCATGCCACCGCACAAGGGCCTCGACAATGCCGATCCCGAGCGGGCGTCCGCCATCCTCCGCGACACGCTGGAGTACTGGGTCACGCTCCAGACCGCACAGACTCTTCCGGCGGGAGCCCTCCTCCTCATGGACGGGGCGCTCCGGGTCTCCAGCCAGAACCATGAACCGGTGCTGGCCGAGATCGTAAAAACGGCAGGGGAACGAGACCTCCTCTTAGCCGCCGTGGCCAAGCGGACCCGGGCTACGTGGGGGGGAGGGCATCCGCTCCTTCCCGCCATAAGCGGGCTCGTGGCAGAGTTCGGCATCACCGGCCCCTGGTGGGCGAAGATCGATGAACACCTTCTCGACCACACCGAGTACAGGCAGGGCCGGCACGGGGAGATCTATGTCGCCTCGCTCCACCCGCAGTACAATCGGCCGCTCAAGATGGAGCTGCCGAAAGGGACCGGTATCGATACCACAAACAAAACCCTGCAAGCCCTTGCCGCGTGTGCCGATGACGGGAGAATTCCCGGGTATCCCTACCCGCTCCTCGATGCCCACCGCACGGTCGTGATCGATGAGGCGCTCGTGACGCAATTACAGCAGGACATAAAAGCCGGGCTCTCAAAACAGGGAATACAGAACAGGATTTTTAAAGAGCTCTTTGGTGATCTACATGGTGACTTTGAACGATATTGATTCTACAGATGCAACAAAATTCCGGCTGATCGGCAGGAGCGTGCTCTCGTACCGGTTTATCATCCCCCATGCGGCAAAGCTGTTCGTGGGCGATATCCTCAAGATCACCGACACTGCCAAGGGATACTCGTTCTATGCAAAGGTGAGCGACCTGGTCCACGAGAGCAACTTTGCCGATGAGAACTGGGACACCCGCCCGTTCGCAGAGCACTTCTACGGGCTTGGCGAGGATGTGTTCATCGGGGTCGAGGCCGTCCCACTGGGCTTTGTCGACGAGCACGGCGTCTTCAAAAAACCCCGCACGCTCCCCACCAAATTCTCTGAGGTAAAGATCCCCGAAACCGAGGACTTTGCGTTCCTCACCAAAGTCATGGGCGATATCGAAGTCGGGGTCATGCGGACCGGCCAGGGTGTCTTAAAGGATATCCACGTCAAGATCCCGAGCAAGGTGCTCCCGCAGCACATGGGCGTCTTTGCCACCACCGGCATGGGCAAGTCCAACTTCATGAAGACCTTCTGCGCCTCCTGCATGAAGATGCAGAAGTTCGGCCTCCTTGTCGTCGACCCTCATGGCGAATACGTGCGGGGCGGGCAGTCAAGCACGGGAGAGCGGACGCTGGGCCTTGTCCACTACAGCGCCGGCATGGACGGCCTCGTGGTCTTTACCATCAGCGAGACAGACCGGAAAAAATACTCGCTCAACAGCCTCTGGCTCGACTACGATGATTTCCGGATGACGGACTTGAACCTGCTCTACGATCTCTCGCAGGCCCAGCGGGATGTGGTCGAGTCGCTCGAAGATTTCTCGGGAAACGAGATCGTCCCGTTCTTCCTGCAGGTCAATGTCGATACGCTCCAGGATGAAGTGAAACAAGGCCGCTATACCGGGCCGTACCCGGATATCGCCGACAAGCTCGTCTCATTCCACCCGGGTACCCTCCAGGTGATCCAGCGCCGGCTCAAAAACATCGTGCAGGGCAACCGGAAATTCTTCCGGGAATCCGGCTCCTGCGTGCCGGAGATCCTCTCCCACCTCCACGACAACAAGGTCGTCCTCATCGATATTCCCCGCATGGGAGAACGCAGCGAACTCTTCGTGCTCTCGATGATCACCCGGAGAATCATGCAGGCCCACCGCAAATTCGCCGAGGAGTTCGGCATTGAGACCGAATCCATGGAGCAGAAGAAAGTCCTCATCGCGATCGAGGAAGCCCAGCGGGTGCTCGGGGCCGGGGGTTCATCCACCCAGATTTTCAGGGAATGTGCCATGGAGGGCCGTAAGTTTGGCGTAGGTCTCTGTGTTGTCACCCAGCAGCCCAGGAACATCGACCAGAAGGTGCTGGCCCAGATCAACACCTTCGTGGTGATGGGCCTCGGCGACCGGGGCGACCGCGACATCATCATGGGCAGTGCAAAACAGGATTTATCGAAGATGGAGATCGAGATCCAGACCCTCGACCAGGGAGAGGCGATCATCTCCACGATCGGCATCCCGTTCCCCGTCAGCACCCGCATACACTATTACGAGGACTATATTGCCGGGCTCAACAAGGAGCCAAAAAAGAATATCCGTGAGGGGCTCGAGAGCGGGTTCTGACAATCCTTCCTTTTTCGTCCCGGTCATCACTTCACGCTATCCCAGTTTTTTCGTAATTTCCCTTTTTTTCCTCCCGACCGGTTCCGGATCATCACGCATAAGAACAAATCGGATCATACATACTATCTTCGATCACAAGGCCAAAACGATGTTCGAAAAGGTCCTCATCCCCACCGATCTGTCAGAGACTTCCGGAAAGCTTATTGCATGCGCCAACGGTATCCGTAACATAAAAGAGGTAGTCCTGCTCCATATCATCCGCAAAGGTGATATCTCGAGGCTGGAACGCGAAGATGTGGAGCGGCAGCAGGCACTCATTACGAATTCGGATATTGCGGTGAGATGCATCATCCAGGAAGATGACGTTAACGACATTCCTGCATCAATCCTTAAAGCCGCCGCATCCAAGCAACCGACCCTCATCATCATGGGGGCCCGTAAAGGGCGCCTCAGCAAAATTCTCCTTGGTCATGACGACATTGAGGTCCTTGCCCGGAGCCGGACCAATGTCCTCATCATGCGATTCCCCGGCCAGGGCTTCTTTGCGCCACGCCCGCAGGTCGAGCGGCCCCAGTTCTCTAAAATCCTCTTCCTGCTCGACTTCTCCCGGCCTGCTAATGTCGCCCTTGCCGCCATTAAAGAAATTGAGGGGGGGTGTCCGAGATAATTCTCCTCCACGTTATCCGGAGTGTCGAGGAGGAGGCAAAAATGAATCTTGTTACGCGGGAAGTGGAGAAACGCCTCTCGGATGCCCGCGAGAAGATCAAGGCGGACCACCCGGATATCCGGGTTAAGATGATGGTGAGGTACGGCGATCCAACCGGCCAGATCGAAGCGGTTGCGGACGATGAAGAGGTAACACTCGTCATGATGTCCCGCTTCGGGAAGATGGACTATATCCGGAAAGTCCCGCTCGGCACCACGACATCGAAAGTCACTGCACTGACAAAAAAACCCGTGCTGGTCATGTTCACCGCTATCCAGCTGGAGATCAACTGCCGCGAGCTTACCCCGTCCGAGTTCTACATGGCCGAGAAGATCTGGTTTGACTACCACCAGACAAAGTCTGACCCTGAGCACGACCGGATCTTTGCCGTTTTTATTGAAGACACACCGGTCAGCATTGCACGGTGCAAACTGCACCCGGACGGGTACGAAGTAGACGGTATCTTCACGTGGGAGGAATTCCGGGGAAGCGCGTACTCCAGAAATGCTCTTGATGCACTGATCAGGGAATGCGGCAATGCCGTTCCGTACATTTACGCCGTGCAGCACCTCGTAGGTTTCTATGCCTCGTTCGGGTTTGTCCCCATCCCGGAAGAGGTGCTGCCCCTGACGGTCCGTAAGAGATATTCATGGGCCATGGGAGAGATGGAAAACGCAGGGGTCTGCCCGATGAAACGGGTGCCGACAGGCAAGAACAATACAACCGGATAAACATTCATAAGGCAAATGTGCTACGCACACGCGGTAAAATTACCGGAATAATGATGTAGTTAGGGAAAATGGATCCCGGCCCTTGACCCTGGAGAGGTGATCATCTCCACAATTCTCATCCCGTTTCCGGTCAGCACCCGGATACACGATTACGAAAATTCCATTGCAGAGCTCAACAAGGAACCGAAACGGAATATCCGGGACGGGCTCGATACGGGATCCCCCCCCAAAAAAAAAGACCAAAAAACAATTCGTTACCGGCGTCCCGAAAGGGATACCATGAATGTTCCTTTTTTACCATCGTTAAAAAAAAGCAGGATGCATTAAAAAAAAATTAGGTGTGGGCCGTGGGCCCGTTGGGGTCAGCAGCAGGAGCGGTTATCTTCGTGATGGTAAGTTCATAATTGAAGGGCGGGGTTTTCTTGTAATTATCATCAGACGCCATCCACCGGGCATCAACCAAGTACACTTACGGGGCAATGGTGTCGACCGTGAAAGTCTTTGTTGCGTCATTGACCCTTTCCGAGGTTCATGTAGGGCGTGATGAGGCCCCACTGGATCTTATCAGAACTGGATACGTACTGGGGTGTCATGATATCACCCTGGAGTTCGGAAGCCTGGGTGTTGGTAACCGCATAGGCTATTACGGGTTTGTCTGCCTTGAGCGTGATCCGGTATTTCACGCCGGGCTGCGAGAACTCGTCACCCATAGACTTGAAGTCAAACGTCTTGAACTCGGTCCGCGAGATCATACCCTTGGTCGTGAGGATGACCTTTTCGACATCAGGCCGGGTCTCAGTTTTTGTTACCTCTGCCGTTTTTTCCGGGAGTGCAGCGGCGGGAGTAGCGGTTGCGGGGATTGTTGAGAGGACCGTGACGGGTGTGGCAGGCGGAGTTGCCGGTGCAGCCTGCTGGGATGTGCAGCCGGAAATCGCGATTACCAGGGCGAGCAATAGCATGAAAAGACAGAATACGGGTCGTTGAGATATGGAACCAGAATGATGTGCCTTTTCTATTTATCCCTTCATATACGCGTTCTGGTTTAATGACCAGCGGGAGGGAAGAAACCCGGTTAACACTCCCGACCAGGGAGAAGCGATCATCCCCACCATCGGCATCCCGTTTCTCGTGAGCACCCGCATCCACTGGTTCGAGGCGGAACTAAACCGGGAAAAGAGACATAAGATCACTGACGGGCCCGATACCGGGTCCTGGTTTTTTTAAAAATATTTCATTTTTTACGGGGATCATTATACCGGCAGTCCATCAAACCGGGGGAATCCATGCCCGGTGATCTCGTTCGCGTGCGTACCCACTCACCCGTCCAGGGTACCCCATTTACTCCCCGGAAAACATGCCCGCCCCTTTCGCGATATCTTCCGGTGTTGCATAGATGATCGCACTGTCTCCGGCTTCAATCCGGGTCTCACCCCCAAGGGAGGTCAGCACCTCATCGCCCCGCCGGATCGCAAGGATAAGAATATTGTACCGTTTCCGCAGGTTGAACTCCCCGAGCGTGGTACCGGCAAGCGGGGACCCCGGTTCAACGGTAAGTGCGATAATGGTGATATGAGGAATATGCCGCACCAGATCCGGCAGCGTTCCCTGCACGGTACCCCTGCTCCGGAGCATCTGGTAACCATTGGCCCGGACATCCGTGATGAACGTCTCAATCCGGTCCCGGGGCACGAAAAACTTGTGCAGCACCACGGTAAAAATCTCCACGGAGGTCTCGAACTCTTCTGCAATCACCTCATTGACCCCCAGGGTGTACAGTAAGTCCACTTCACTGACATACCGGGTCCGCACAATGATGGAGAGAGAAGGGTTGAGCGTTCGGCACAGGCTCACAATCTTGCGCGTCGCCACCGGATCATTGATCGCCACAACGACAATCCGGGCTGCCGGTATGCCGGCATGGTTGAGCACCCCTTCTCCGGTACCATCACCGAATAGTACCGGCTCTCCCTCCTTGCGTGCATCGATGACAAAGTCCGGGTTGAGCTCGATGATACGGTACATAATGCCCGCCCTTCGTGCAGTGAGGGCAAGATTCCGGCCGGTAATACCATACCCGATGATCACCAGGTGGTCTTTTGGCTTCTTGCGTGACTGCTCATCATCAAAGCCGCACGTCCCCTGCGCAACCCGGGCCAGTCCCGGTATCTCACAGAGCCGTCCGGTTATGGGTTGGCCGATCCCAATCACAAACGGTGTTGCGGCCATGGTGATGAGGGCAATGACCAGAAATGTCTGGTAAGTTTCAAACGGCAGGATACCGGACACAAATCCGCTCTGGGCAATAATAAACGAAAATTCCCCGACCTGTGCAAGGGCGAGGCCGGTCATCGTCGCAGTCCGCAGCGGGTAGCCGAGTGCAAGGGGTGCGGCGGTGGCAAGCAGGGCTTTAACCACAATCGCAAGGAGGATTAAGAAGAAGATAAACCAGAAATGCGCAAACAGGAACCGGACATCCACCAGCATACCCACCGAGATAAAAAAGAAACTGGTGAAGATATCCCGGAAGGGAAGAACAATACCTGCTGCCTGGTGACTGTATTCCGAACCCGAAATGATCAGCCCGGCAAGCAGGGCCCCAATTGCAATCGAGACCCCGGTAAACGAGACGAGCCACGCAACGCCAAAACAGGTCAAGATGACCACGAGTAAGAAGAGTTCCTGGTTGCGGGTCCGGGCAATCTCGTACATGACCCGGGGGACGATCCATTTTGCACAGGCAATGAGAATGAGGGCAATTGCCAGATCCTTAAACACCAGCGTAATGAGTGCATCGATGGAGAGCAGGGGTGTGGGATCCAGCTGCGGAATACTCGCAAGGAACGGGATTGCCATGATCATAAGGATCGCCACAAGGTCCTGGAAGATCAGGATCCCGAGCGCAATGCTGCCGTGCGGCGAATCCATCTCTCCCCTCTGGTGCAGGATCTTAAGCACAATCGCAGTGCTGGAGAGGGAGAAGAGGAACCCCATCAGGATGGCCTCATTGACCGGCAGGCCCATCATGAACGCAAGTCCGCAGAAGAACGCAAAGGAGAGTCCGACCTGGAGTGCACCCCCGACAATTGCGATGAGCCGGATCTTCCAGAGATGCTTGAACGAGAACTCCAGACCGATGGTGAAGAGTAGGAGGATGATGCCGATATCAGCGAGGCTGGCGACCTGTTCCTGCCCCTTAATGATACTCAGCCCGTACGGACCGACAATCACCCCGGTCAGGATGAACGCAACAAGGGGGGGAACCCTGATCCGGTTGAACATCATCCCGACTACAAGCGCAATGGCAAAAACAATCAGGATATCGGTGAGGAGTTCGGCAACCATAGGAAAATTCCTGTATATATCATTGCTCCTGAATGGGATCTATTGAGCCCAGGTCACTTCGCGGGGCATCTCTTGATCATTCCCGCTGAGCCGCGGCAAGCTCTTTTGTACCGTTGAGTCCGCTCCCGGAAACAAACAGGGGTCACTTAGCAGATACCGGTATCACGCAAAAGCAGGAAAATGAGCAGGAGCACCACCGCACAATCGATGTTTGAGAGAGAATGCTTATGTTTTTTAAATAATTCAACCCGTGTCACCATGCCGGCATGCACTATGTGCCTCCAGACGCGGTGCATGCTAGTACTCTGGGGGTGAAACGGGATAACGTTGGCGATGAGTGAAAAAAACGGTGCAGTTATTCTTTTAGGAACCGTTCTAAAAAAAAAGTACACCATCCATTGCATATTTCTTTAAAAAAAGTTCTTTTGAGGAAATTCTCACTCACGTAATTTCAGCAGGAACACCTGGCATCCGAGCAGGTGCGGGCGATCGGCTTCTGCACAATTCCAGGCAGTACTGAAGAGTATAAGCAGGGCATTGTCCAGCATGGCATCACATTTCCGGTCTTCACTATACGTCGGGAGCAGGGGCTTTGCCAGCAGACTTTCATCTTCCGGTAAAAACATCCGTAACGTTGATGGCCGGGATAGTGACCCATCGAGGATTGCTGCCTGCTCATGAACAATTTCAAATGCCCGGGTCAGGCAGGGTGCCTGCCCGTTGTCCGCAGGATTTCCGGGGAATGTTCCGGCGGTCTGGGCCGCCAGACCATAGTCACCGGTAGAAAACTGGCTGATCACCACAGCTGCCCGGTGTGCAGCATCAGGAGAGATACCGGTAACGGCATCCCGTGTTCGTCCGACATAGGTCTGGAGGGGACCCGCCAGTTCTTTTCCCAAGGATACCGCCGTGTGGGATGAACCGAACCGGTGTTTCAGGCGGACCAGTAACAGGGTGAGACTTGCCGCATAGAGCAGCTGGAGGACGAGTCCGGACATATAGTCTGTCGGCACAACAAAGAAGATGAAGGCATAGATCGGCGTTGATAATGCCACAATATCCTTTTTGGGCCGGCACCAGGCAAGGTATGCCAGAATACAGGAACCAATGACACATCCAAGGGCAAAAAACTGGAAATTAATCTCGAAGCCCTGCTTCCAGAGAAGGACACCCGCCAGCGTTACGCCAAAAGAAAAGAGGGGAACGGCAAGCTCCAGGTATCGCTGGTTGTTACTCTCCGGTGGAATCGGGATTGTTAAACGGGTCATACCGGCACGATCCTGTATCTGAAAAAACCTGCGTTCATACCTGCCACGGGTGAATTATGAAGAGAATATGAATTCATTCATCATTCGTATCACGAGCACTTTTTTTCCGGATCGATACACAGTTGACGACCGGTTCACCCGTCACGATATACCGGCGGATCACCTGGCCGAGCACCACAACTAGATCGTTTACTTTGATATCCTCATCCGGGCTGGTAAACATCTTGACCGAGATCGCACCGGAACGGTCAGCAACCGAATACTGGGGACGGTTTAAGAACTGGAAATGGACGCGTTCAACCACACCATCGATCCTCACGATTTTTCCTATCATATTTTCATTGATCAACTTCACCCGCACCGTCTTTGCCTGCCGCTCATACTCTGGTTGGAGATCTACGTACTGGCTGCGGCTCATGTAGTTGAGTGCAACAGGGATGACCAGGAGCATGAACAGGCAAGGGATCATCCAGATAAGGTTTGTCCGTACCTCCGCGCTGTACAGGGAAGCAAGAACGAGAAAAAAGGTGAAGAACACAAACACCCCAATCGAGATGATTGAGACCTTCACTTCAACATTTCCGATCTTCATTAAAAAAATGATTGGCTGTTAATCTACTTCAGTGCTGCGATCTCTTTGCGGAACGCAACCCAGTAGATGACACCGACGAAGAACATACCTCCGACGATATTACCAATTGTCACTGGTATGATGTTTGCTGTCCACATGTTAACCCAGTTTACCGTAGTAACGGTATTAGTTACACCTGCAGTCATGATACCTACCGGGATAAAATACATGCTCGCTACGGAGTGTTCGAATCCACTGGAAACGAAGGCAATGATCGGGAACCAGATACCGAAGAACTTTCCTGCCGCATCATCCGCACAGATACCGAGCAGGATGGCGAGGTTGACAAGCCAGTTACAGGCAATACCCTTTAAGAATGCAGACCACATGCCCATCATTCCGACATAACTGGTCTTTGCCACGGCTATGGCAATCGCACGAGTACCGAAGGCAGTAATCGTTGCCGTGCCATCTGCACCGAATGAAACAAACGGACCGTTTGCACAGATATAGGCAAATACTACAGACCCGATAAGGTTCCCGATATAGACCCAGAGCCACAGGTTCATGACCTGCATCCAGGTGACCTTGTGAACGAAGGCTGCCTGCCATTGGGGCGAGCATTGCATCCCCAGTGAAGAGCTCAGCACCCGTAAGCACGGTAATGATAAGCCCAACCGGGAACACGGCTCCTAAAACCAACTGTGCCATACCCGCTGATGCGAATCCACCTGGAACGGCACCCGCAGTAATCTGCGCTGCCGAATAGGCAATGCCTGTACTGTACACTGTTGCAAGTGCAGCACCCATAGCGATGTATGCGCCCGACATGAATCCACGAAGGACCATGTTCCAGGCCGACAAGCCAACTTTGTATTTACCGGTATCTCCTGCCTTTGCAGTAATTGCTACCGGAGGATGAAACACCATTTTTTAACACACCTCTAAATGTCTGCCTATACCAGCAACGTATTAAATCACTTTCCTGTATAGGTCAGTTTACACTTT
>JBAZRZ010000055.1:0-13916 GCA_041662685.1 Methanoregula sp. | reverse complement strand
TAGCATAACATTGTAAGGAGACACCATACCTTAGATCTTTCGGTTGTTTTTCACTCGGTTTTTCTTCGTGAGGAAATCATTTCTACAGAGCAAAAAAAAATTACCGGAGTTTGATGTAAAAAATCGCGGATTGTTTCGTTCAATTAAAAAAAATCCGCATAGCCCCCTCACTAAAAACAGATGAACGGAATGAACTGGACGAACCGGCTCCCGCCCCATTCGCGTTCAGCAGTCGGCTCGGCATTTTTGCAATTTTCTATAGTCAACTATCTTCCTGCATATTACTCATTGAATTTC
This sequence comes from Methanoregula sp., assembly GCA_041662685.1. GTDB lineage: Archaea > Halobacteriota > Methanomicrobia > Methanomicrobiales > Methanospirillaceae > Methanoregula. The sequence goes on along the minus strand of JBAZRZ010000055.1, from coordinate 13,619 downwards.
TTTTACAACCGGTTTGCTGCGAACTGGAAGATCAGGATGAACACGAAGAGCATCGCGATGTCAGTGAGCGGGTTGAAGTACGTTGTTCCGGAATAGGCGGCGTGGATGAGGTCGTTTCCGTACGTGAGGGGCGAGAAGTATACCAGGAACTGCCCGTAGGAGGGGATTGACTCGAGAGGGATGAAAATACCCGAGATGAAGATGAGCGGGAGCCGGACTACGTTGAGCATCGACATGATATCACCGGGGCTCTCAGTAGGGTACGAGGTGAAGAGGGTTCCCATCGTGGCGAAGCAGAACGAGGTGAGCAGGACCCCGATGATGAGTGGGGCTGCGTTGAGGATCGGGGTCCCAAAGATGATGATTCCCGCGAGGAAGGGGACGATCGCTATCCCAATGCTGTACAGGAAACCGCTCAGGCTCTCACCGAGCACCACAGCGTGCAGGGAGACGGGTGCCGAGATGAGCCTGTCGAAAGTTTTCATCCGCCGCTCGATCGGGATCGAGACCGGTTCGATGGACGATGCCGAGAAGAGGATCGTGATCGCAATAAGGCCGGGGATCATCACCGAGGGCTCACCGGGTTTCCCGACCGCAAACGTGAGGAACATGAAAAGGGGAAAGAGCATGCCCGAGACGATGATGTTCGGCTTGAGATAGTAGATGATGGCATTTTTTTTGCGATCGCCCATGCCGCAATGAACTCCGCCCGTAGCTGCCGGAACCATTCTGCGTGTTCAGTCAACCGCCTTCACCCCGTGGTGCCGGATCTCAAGCCCGGTCAGTTTGATAAAGACGTCTTCAAGACTCGGGCCGTACGTGTTCACGCTGATCACCCGGGTATTTTCCCACCCTGCGTATGCCATGACGCCGGCGATCACGGTCGGGGGATCTTCGGTGATGAGCCGGAACTTGTCCCCGAGCTTCTGCACTTCGCTGACGCTCGCAATATCGCGCAGGTCTTCTGCCCATCGCGGTGGGACCGGGTCGAGGGCGATCTCGACCGACTGGACGCTCTGGATGGTTTTTTTCAGTTTCTCGGGAGGGTCGATCGCGGCGATCCTGCCCCGGTTGATGATCGCGACCCGGTCGCAGGTGAGGTTTGCCTCCTCGATGTTATGGGTCGTCAAAAAGACCGTGACACCCCGTTCATTGAGGTCGCTTATGACATCGCGGATGATCAGGTTGCTCTGGACATCGAGGCTGGATGTGGGCTCGTCGAGGAAGACGTGACGGGGGTCATTGATGAGCCCCATCGCGAGCGTGAGCCTCCGCTTCATGCCCTTTGAAAACCCGTTCGTCTTGTCGTACCTCCGCTCCCACAGGCCGAAGAGCTCGAGGAGTTCCTGGCCCCGCTTCTCGCGTGCGGCCTTCCTGATCTCGTAGAGTTCTGCTGTGAACATCAGGTTCTGCCATGCAGTGAGATCGGTGTAGATGTTCGAGGTCTCGTGCACGATCCCCATCTGTTTCCGTGCGGCAATCGTCTCCTTGACGATGTCTTTTCCAAAGATTTTCGCGTCCTTACCTGTCGGGACCGTGATGCCGGTCAGGATCCGGATCGTGGTCGTTTTGCCTGCACCGTTAGGACCGAGGAATCCGAACGTTTCTCCTTGTGTGACTGAGAAGTTTACATCATCGAGTGCAACCAGCTGCCCGAAGTGCTTGGTGAGGTGTGAGACATCTATCGCGTTCACGGTATCATCCTTAACATCACGCTGCCTGATTTTGTTTCAGTGATCCGATCATTGCTTGCATTCCTGTTAATGATACCGAACATTCCGCGATACCCGTTCCCCGAATCCCGTTTCCCGTGAGATTTTGTGCAAGGCCGGACTTTCGTAACGTGGCCCGCGTGGTCTGACTTATGGAACGGGAGAACAGGAGGATCTGTTCTGTGGCCGGGCGGGCCATGCAGGTGAGGAGGCTGAATCCCCCCATACCCCAAATACGATGAACGTCGCCGCACCAAAACGGGGCGCCCCCGCGGCGGTTTTAGTGACGGAAATGTTAATCCTTGCCCCGCCATGCCTAAAGAGAGGCCCTGAGGCGGGGGAACCTCACATCACAAATTTTGAGTAACATATCTTTCCCGCACCAAATGATGATGAACCAAAAACAAAAAAATCGTTGATCATCCCGCGTGATAGCAGGACGACTTGAGCACTTCGACTTCCGTCGGCAGCATGAGCCCTTCGTGGAATACTTCTTTGATCACCGATGATGCACAGTACTTGACCTGCACGCGGGCGGACATGCGCTCGCGTTCTTCATAATACGAGCCGTGGTTGAACTCGACGAGCCGCTTCATCGAGATCGCTGTTGAAAGCACATAGGCGCAGATCCCGGTATCGCCCGGGCCTAAGTCTGCGAGATCGATCGAGGTCATGAAAATATGGATATCCAGACCCGGTTCAACTGAAGCTATGGTCACGATATTATGGGCACTCTGCAGCTCGATGGTGCGTGGCCTTCCTGCCTTGAGATCTTTGATAATTTCCGGTGAAATTCCGGTTAATGCAGCACATCTCATCAGGGTCACCCGTACATGATAAGATCTTTTTTCGGCGATTGTTCAGATGACGTCTGTACTTCTTCGGCGAGTTTGCTCATACTCTGCTCGATCTCTACTGCCTGGTCGATGAGCGGCTGCATATCGAGACCGAGATTGTACATCTTATTGAGCACTTCAATCGTGGCAGCCGACGAGCGCGGATCGGGAGCATTGACGGTCTCTCCCAACAGGCCATACGCAGGAATGCCCCGGGCTTTACATTCCGTCAGGATGCCGGAGGCAATTCCCGATATACTCCCGATTGGCAGTAACTCGGTGTGCTCTTCGATCCGCTTGAGTGCTTCTGTAGTTGTAGCAACACCAAAGACCCGTTTCTCGGGTTCGTTGGTGATGATACCGGCGATCGTGAGCACCTCTTTGGGCTTGAACTGTTCAATCCAGTCGATAATGTCGCGTGAGGTTTCGTAGCAGATCATGGGGTGGATCGGAATATAGGCGACTATCGCCGCGATATCGTTCTTGAAATAGATCCTGACCGGGTCATTGATGACGCCTTTGTTCATCATCGCTAACGGGGGGAAAAACTTTGACGTCATGGTGCCGATCTGCTCAAACCCCAGCTGATCGACCATATATTGCAGGGCGATGATACCGACAAGTCCGCTCCCCGGAAAACCGATCAGCACCGAAGTACTATTCATAGGAAGCGGTTTTGAGATGACATTGATGTCTTTTTTTGGCTTGATCTCAACAAGGTCATTATGGATAGCATCGAGCCGCAAAAGCGTATCCATTTTGAAGTCGGGAGCGTCTTCCGTCATTAGATTAACATACACGCACTACCTAAAAAATAGTATGCAGGAGTACCCAATCAAACGCGGGATGACAAAAGATCTCGACACCCGGATCCTGGCTGAAATCAAGACCTGTTTCGGCCTGGAGCCGGAAAAGACTGCCAAAGGATACCGGATTAAATTCGGTGCGCTCAAACGGCTCGATGTGAGCGTGGGTGCGGATGGAAAGTCGGTCATCATCGATACCGAATCGGACATGGGTGTGAGCGATGACGTGATCATTGATACGAACAAGCGCTTCAGGAAATCTCTTGATGCAATAACCGGGTTCTCTTCAAAGGAACGGATAAAGCGGGCAAAGAGTTCCGTAGAGGATTAATATTCTCATGGGCACCTGTGAAGCGTGCGGGATGGCGGTGCCGGGCGGTAATGCGTTCTGTAATGCCTGCGGGGCGATTCTCACCCCGCTCCCCCACGATTCCGGTACCGGAACAGAAGGGCCCGGGAGAAAACCCGAAGACATTATTTCGTGGAGCCGGAAGATTCCGCTGATCACCAATCCCTGGCTTGTTCTGCAATGCATTTTCATACCCTTGGGCATTGGGCTTGTTATGGGGAGTTTTCTTTCCCTTATCACTGGGGGAGAATGGGCTCTGCTCACCCTGATGCTCATCCTTGGTGCCGGGCTTAGCGTGCTGATGCTTATCATCATGCTCGTGCTCCAGGTTGTCACGGGGGGCGGTCTTGAGACCGAATTTTTCATCAGTGACGAGGGGGTAGCCCACAAAGCCGGGCGCACCCCCCGTAAACTTGACCGGGTGTCTGCCGGTGGTTCGGCAGTGCTCGGTTCGGTGTCCGGAACCGGGGCAGGACTGCTTGCGATGTCGCAGGAGAACAATGGGCTCGCGTGGGAGGAGGTGCGGTATGTATCAGTTTACCGCAGTGTGCGGAGTATTGTGTTCCGGTCAAAATATCTCATCAGTCCCGTAGTTCTGTACTGTACCGATGAAAATTTCAAAGAAATCCTTGCTATGATAAAAAAAATATGCTCCCGCCGTAGCAACAGCCCGTCTCTGATTTTTCCCCGGTAGTCCTGTAAGGGTTTTGCCCGGGACGAAATGAAATGCTCTTAATGTTCCACGTTCAAAGACTCATTACTGCTCACTATGACGTTCTGTCATGAATGTGGAAAACCCGTAGCCCCGAAAGCAAAATTCTGCCGGAACTGTGGAGCATCCCAGCTGGATGATACCCCGTCCATTGCAGTGCCCGTACCCGTGGCAGCACCGGTAGCTGCACCGCTTCCGTCACCTGCACAACCCCAGTCCCTACCCGTTCAGCAAACCTGCAATGCCTGCGGAGCACCTGTCAGTGACACCACAAAATTCTGTGGGGGGTGTGGAGCGCCTGTTGGCGCATCCTTTCGCCCCTCCGACACAGTAACACAGCCCTCGCCGTCTGGCGGTATTGTCCCGGCAGTGCCGCAGGGTGAAGAGCAGGTGATCGGTGTGATTGGCAATGCCCGGAAGATGAAGATGCTGGGTATTGCCTGGGATACCTATGCGCTGGTAGTCACCGATAGCCGTATGATCCTCGCCCAGCTCACCGCAGCCATGCTCAATACCGCTTACAAGGAAGCCGCGGAAAGGGCAAAGGCGGAAGGCAAGGGATTTTTAGGGCAGATGGGCCCACCAGATGTCGGTTGCTTTCCAGTACTGCCAGAAGTATGAGACCCTGTCGCCCGGGTTTGCACTTGCCGAGACGAAAGGCAACCGGGCACTAGAGATTGTTCGAGTCTCTGCGGTAACTATCAAAGAAAGGCCGACTCCTGAAGACTATTTTGAGTACCAGGAATTCATCGTCACCCTTGTAACTGCTGATGGGAAATTTGTGTTTTATATTGGCGAGGATAACCGTTTCATCAATATCCTTAAGACCGCTTTTGGCGACAAGGTGCACATGCCGTTCGGGTACTTCCGGGTTGGCGGGGCACGGATCAAATTGTTCTGATCTCGGTCATCTTTTTTTTTTAACAAATTTTTTTAGCCCTTTCTCCCCCCACGTACCAGTGACAACCCGGCTCCGATAGCCAGCAGTACAGTCACCGGGTCGAGGGGCGATTTGGGAGTCGGGGTTACCGGCACGGGCGTGATCTGTTCGGGTGTGTCCGGTGGTACCATAACAGCAATTTCGGTTGTGGGCAAGGGTGTCGGGGTATTAGTGTATCGTGCCGAAGTTGTCGGTATCACCGTTACCCGTTCGATGAGATCCGGCCCCGTAAGGAGCGTGTACCCGTTGAGTGCATACTCATCGGCGACCGCAATGCGTGTGCCGTCAGCACTCACGGCGATTGACCGTGGATGGATGATGGAAGCCATCTGCTTTTTTACCAGGAGTTTTCCCCCGTGGTCCAGGACATACAGGGTCTGGTCAATTCCTGCCGCAACAATCACACGTGCATCCCTGGAAATCGCAACTGAATTTGTCCATTGTCCCACAGGATACGTCCAGTGGACCTTTCCATACCGGTCCATCGCCTGGACACTGCCATCCTCACAGCTTATCACAATAACGGAACCGTCATAGGAGCAGGCCATGCTGGTGATCGTATAACGGGCAACATCGTTCATCCAGTTGATTATACCGGTGTTCGTGTGCGAAGAGACCCGTTTTCCGCCGGAAGTGATGACCGTGGAACCATCGCCGGAAAAGAAAATATCGGTATCAACGCTGCCATTTTTTGTATCTGACCAGACAGGATCAAGGGATGGTGTAAAAAAAACCAGCTCGCTTTCGGTTGTGGTAACGACCAGCGTATTCATTGGTGAGATGGCGATCTGTTTTACTAGGTTTATCTTGTTCCGCCCGTAAAATTCACCGTTCTTCGACCACGAATTGATATTTCCCCGGTTGTCAGCAGAGATGACCAGGGTTCCATTCCCCGAAACTGCCACCGCTCTGACTTCCCCGTCCATGTTACGGGACCACATCTCCATGCCATTTTTGTCGAGCATCACCAGGGCATTTCTCTGTCCGTACGCCACATAGTTGCCGTCCGCACTCATGGCAGAGATAAACCCGGTCTGTCCACCCCAGTGCTGCTCGCCATCCCAGCTCCGGAGATACATCTGGCTGCCTCCGGCAAAAACCTTTGAACCGTCCAATGAGAACATCACTCCTGAAAATGACGAACCCTCGACCGGTACGCGTTCTTTCCAATCGGTGCCGATACTTGCAGCGGTAACCCCGCCCGCCATCCAACTGACCATAAGCAGTGCGATGATCGTAAGAAAAACCCGGAATACAGCTGGCATGTTCTTCTCCCCAACAATGATGATCGGTGTAAGGTTATCTGGTTTTTGGATGATAACTCTCACGCGGGAAGATTGGTAAACCCGTTAAAATATTTGTAAAGAAGAGACCGGGTAAAAAAAATATTTGAGATAATCTTTAAGGGATTTTTCTAAGTATCGTGATTGTCCCCATCGCCATGAGTGCCAGGGCGAATTCAAAACCCGGGGCGATGCCTTTCTTTGCCGCTGTTGTATTCTCCATGGTGGCCGTGGTGTTTGCACCTGTTTTTTGCACAGGACCAGAACTGTATTGCTGGGTATGGTAGCAATCGTAACCAAAGTTGTGAGAGCTTCCATAGCCTTCCATATGTCCGTGTCCTGTTGTCGGACCCCCCGTACGGCTGAGCAGGGCGTTAACCAGAAGCCCGGTAGGCTATGGTCCGATGAGTACCGGCACGAAAGAGTATCCGGATGCTTGGATCCTATCCGGGCAGTTTCTTATTTCCGGCTCCGGTCATGACAATCGTGATCCGTTATCCGGATTATATTAACCCGCAGGATATAATCAAAATATAACTCCGTCCCTTCCATCTCACTCCGCTCAAGAAGCAAGATGGAAGTATTGTGATGAAGAACCTATTCCTGATAATCGGCCTCGTGGCCCTTGCAATCCTCCTGCCCGCTACCGTATCCGCCTACGGCAACATCTCGGTGAGTTCATCACCGGTTGGGGCAGAGATCTATCTCAATGGTATATCAACCTCCCTGTATACGCCGTCGGTTGTTGAGAGCGTGCCGGCCGGGACCAACAATATCACCCTGGTACTGTCCGGGTACGCGACCTATGTCTGGTCAGCAGCTACAGTTATGGATAATGAGACCACAACCCTTTCTGCTGGAACACTCACACCCCTCACCAGCAGCGTCAGTTTTGAATCCTACCCTGCCGGGGCGCAGGTCTACCTGGACAATGTGTATATCGGGTATTCCAATATAAGCGGGTACACCGTTGGATACGGGAGCCGGACTGTCCTGATGCAACTTACCGGGTACGATGGCCAGACCCAGACTATTGTAGTGGACAGCAGTTCGCAGACCGTAACTTCTACGTTCGCATCGCCGTTTGTCAATGGGAGTATCTATTTCACTACCTCTCCCTCATATGCCGATATATATCTTGACTCTGTTTATACCGGTACTACGCCCCTGACCGTCTATAATGTCACGCCCGGTTCGTACAGTGTAAAATACTACCGGCCCGGGTACACGAACTGGAGCGATTCCGTTACGGTGACTGCCGGGGTGGAGCAGGATGTGTACGCTGCTTTAACAGCAAGTACAACTACTACGGAAACAACTGCCGTGACGGCCGCTACGACATCACCCACTGCTGTACCCGTGGCTGCGGCGAAGACCTGCCGCGATAACAACACATGCAACAACCAAGGCCAAATCCGCATCCACGGTCCCCACTCCCTGGCCAACTTCCACGACGCAGGCATCCCCGGTTGACCTTTCATTGATCCTGGGCGCTGTGGGGTTGGGCACCTTCATAATCAAAAAATACTGATCTTTTTTTCAGATATTTTTTATATCCCGTTTGGTGTAGTAATTCGAGGACCTGAGGATCTCGATTGCTACAGGCTTAATTAAGCAGCCCTTTTTTATGACCTATGAGGTGCAGTACCCGGCCTGCAATCGTATCCGGGAAAAAGAGTTATTCAATAATAATCGCCGGCTTGAACGGCAATGCTGTGGCCGCTTTCAGATGAGCCCCATCTTCGGCCTCGGTGATATGCACCGGCACACCGAACTCGTGTTCGAGGAATGCCTGTGCTGATTCAAATACGTCCCGTTCGTTGATCGGGTCCTGTGCCAGCGGGGCTACAACCTGCGGGGGCAGGCGGTGGATGAGCGTGGTGCACTGCTTTGCGGCATCCGTTGCATCCTTGCCCCGCTTCTTCATGGAATCGTCCTTCATGATCTCCTTGATCACGGTGGTGCGATCCACAGATTTGGTAATCGTCCGGAAGATATCGTGCTTCCATTCCGGCGCAAGGGCGATGGTGATCGCCTTTGGCGTGATCTGGATCAGCTTCATGATCGACTCGATATCCTCGACGGTCCGGGAGAGGAGTTCCTCCGAGAGTTCGACCCGGGGGCTGACGAGGTTCTTGTCCGCAACCGGCCATGGAGCGAACGAGACAAGTCCCTCGCCTGCCAGTTCCTTCCACAGGTGCTCGCCCGTGAACGGGATGAACGGCGAAAGGAGCCGGATCCAGACGGAACAGAGCGTGTGGAGTTCCCGGCTTCCGTCGCAGTTCTCCGGGAGTCTCCTGCGGTACCACTTCAGGTCGGTCTCGATCCCGAAGTAGGCTTCCTGGAGGGCCTGCCGTGTCTGGAAGTTGTTGAGCGCCTCGGTGGTCCGCTCGACATGCGACTGGAGCCGGCTCACCAGCCACTTGTCGATATCATGGGGTTCGCCGCCGGCATCCTTCATCTCCATGATGGTTGCATAGAACCGCTCGATCTGCTTCTTTGTAGAGATGACCAGTTCGTTTCGCCAGTCAAAGTCCTGCCACGGCTCGGCGCTGCCCATTAAGAACATACGCACGGTATCGGCACCGAATTCCGCCAAGGCATCTTCGAGAAGGAAGACGTTGCCTTTCGATGAGGACATTTTGGCCCCGTTCAGGAGTCCCATGCCAAAGACGACCATGCCTTCCGGGAGTTTGTCTTTTGGGAAGATCGAGACGTGGTGGAAGATCTGGAAGGTTAAGTGGTTGGAGATGAGATCCTTTGCTGAGAACCGGTAATTGTACGGGTACCAGTAGAGGAACTCCGCACGCATGGCATCGAGTTTCTTCTTTTCGGGCAGGTCTTCGGATTTCTTCCCGAGGAAGATATAATCGAAGACTTCGGGCGTGAGCAGTTTGGAATCAATTTCGCGGATCTTGTGGGCGATCGTGTAGTACGCCATGTAGATGGTCGAGTCCGAGAGCGGCTCGATCAACTGCGTGGTCTCCCACGGGAAACGGGTGCCGAGTCCCACGCGGCGGGTGCAGGCCCAGTCCTTGAGCCAGTCCACGGTGCGGTCGAACTCTGCCCGGACTTCAGGGGGTATGAGTGCCATGTCATCGATATGGTCGCTCACCCGTTTCTTCCATACCGGGTCACTGTACTTTAAGAACCACTGGTCGTGCAGGATCTTGACCCTGACCTTGTTGCCGCACCGGCAGATGACCGGCCGCTGGTCGAACTCGTGCATGATGACCGAATCGTACTTCTCGATCATCAGGAGGTCTACTTCATCCCGGGCAACCCGGACCGGTTTTCCGCCATACTTCTCGAAGAGCTTGCCTTTCGAGAACTCAGCGGAATAGATCTCCTGCGTAAGGGCATCCATCCGGCTGTCCATCTGGTTGGCGATGCCGGCTTTTTCGACAGCGAACTGGGCCGGGCACTCGCCATAACCTTCGACTTTGATAAGCGGGATCGGCTTGATCTGCGTATACTTTCCTGCCTGCTGGAGGTCACGGAGGGCGATGTAGTCAAACGGTGCATGGGCGGGCACGCTCATGACAAGTCCGCTTGCCATATCGGGGTCCACGAATTCTGCCGGGAGGATGATGATCTCACCGCAGAGCGGGTGGGAGACTTTCTTGTCGATTAAGTCTTTTCCTGCGATCTCTTCCTTCATCTCGACCGTGTGGTCCTGCAAGGCGAGTTTCTCTGCTGCTTCTTTCGATACGATCCATGCCTTGCCGTCAACGAGCGCCTTTACGTAGGTGACGGTCGGGTTTGCCCAGAGATTGGTCACCCCGTGGATGGTCTCGGGGCGGAGGGTGGCAGTGGGGATGAACGCGTCGCCGAACCGGAACATGACGAGCGTGAACTTGACGACTTCTGACTTGTCCCCTTCGAGCAAGTCGTGGTCGCCGACCGGGTTGTCATCCACGGTACAATACCGCACCGGGTGGACGCCTTTGATGACATGGCCTGCTTCATAGAGGTGCTTCCACTGCCACTCGACGAACTTGCTGTAGGTCGGGTCGACCGTGGTGAACCGTCTTCGCCAATCGATCGAAAGTCCGCAGGCCGTCATCACCCGCTGGTATTCGCCGGCAAAGTGCCGGACGATGGTCAACGGATCGACAAACTCGTCGAGCACGTTCTGCGGTACCTTGTAGAGATCGCGGTAGAGCCGGATGGTCTTTTCATCCTTGTTTGCGATCCTCTTTGAGATCCCGATCACTGGCGCACCGGTGACATGGAATGCCATCGGGTAGAGGACCTGCTTCCCCCGCATGCGCCAGTAGCGTGCGATCACGTCCGGCACGATGTACGTCCTGCCGTGGCCGACGTGCATAGCACCGCTCGGGTACGGGTAGGCGACCGTTAAGTAGAACTTTTCCAGATTCGACGGGTTGGATTCAAATGCGTGTATCCAGCGCTCGTGTGCTTCTTCTTCAATTTTGCCCAGATCCAATTCGCTCACATCATCACTTCCAAAAAAAGTTATACCGGCCGCAGCTTGATGATCTCGCTATTCTGGTAACGCTTGATCATCTCCTGGGCAATGCTTGAGTTCTTTGCCAGGTGGATCTCGCCTAAGTCATTCACGGTTGCGGTGAAGAGATATTCCTTACCGGCAAACACGTCGACAATCTTGCCGCTCTGTTCGGGGGCAATGATCGTCAGCTGCTTCTTGTCGGTCTGGATCATCACACCGCCGCCGAGGTTCATCTCCTCTTCTGCTCTCTGTGGCTGGCCCTGCATCTGCTGCCGGTCGAACACCAAGCGGGGTTTGATGTCGATGCCGATGCCAATCTTGTTGACGATCGCCGAGATGTTCTTGCCGCCTTTTCCTATGGCTGCCGGGACATCCTTGTCATCGATATACACGATCGCCTTGGTATCGCTGACCATCAGGACTTCAATAAAGCCCTCGGTGTAGCGCCCGATCTCGCGCTGGATATCCTTTTCCGTGAGTTTCCAGCCGGGGTGTTCGTCCATCTCTTTCTTTGCCGCTTCCTGCTGGGGTGCAACTGGTGTGGGTGTGCGCATGGGCTGCGGTGATGAAATGACCGGCTGGCCGATATGCTGCACTTGGGGGGATTTTACCGGCGTTGCCGGGGCAGCTGCGGGTGTTGGTGCACCTGCGATGACCGGCATAACGATGGTCTCGCCATCGTACCGGAAGACATCGAGTACGAGCTGGCCCGTTTCAATGTCGGTGACGGTGGTCACCGGGCGGATGTTGATCTCGCCTGCCATTCCCGTGGGCACCTTGATGGTGAAGTCGATATCGTAGACTTTGTTAATGATGCCCTGTTTGACAAAGATGATCGTGTTGACGACCTGGGAGAGCACCGAGAAGTCTACGCGGTTCGAGAACCGCTGGATGGCATCCCGCACGCCATTTGCGTGGATGACGCCGACCATGCCTAAGCCCGCGAGCCGCATGTCGCCAAAGACATTGAAGTCCTCGTTCTTCCGGAGTTCGTCGAAGATGACAAAGTCGGGGCGGACGAGCAGGAGTACGTCAGCGGTGTTGGCCATGCTGCCATCGAGCGCGGTGTACTGGGTGATCTGGTCCGGCACCTGGAGTTCACGGGGTGCTTCCATGGTCTTGACCACATACCCTGAGTCTGACAGGTATGTTGCAACGCTCTGGGCGAGCGTGGTCTTGCCTGACCCGGGTGAACCTGCGATGATAAGTCCGCGTTTTTCACTGGTGATCCGCTTGATGATCATGTCGGATTTGGTGTAGTCCTTTATGGTCACGTCAACGATCGGGCGGACTGCGGTGATCTCCATGCCGTCGGAGAATGGGCGGCGGGCAATGGCGATCCGCATGGAACCGATCTGCACAACGGTGATGCCCCGTTTCTCGACTTCGATGAATCCGTCAGGGTCCCGCTTGGCCCGCTCAAGGATCTCCTGCGCCATGGCCCGGAGTTCATACTCTGAGGTGGGCTGGTCGCGGATCTTCACGAGTCTCATGTCGCTGATCGTGCCCTTCTTTGCGGTGGGAGCGATCCGTTCTTTTAAGTACACGGCGATCGTGTGCTCGTCAAAGAACTGGTCGATGGCGAGCGGTCCGAAGCCCCCGAGCTGCGGCTTTAGGTAGATGACATCGAGCCCTTTTGCCCGTGCCACTTCAGCCTGCACGAAGTCACTCGTGATGAACCGTGCCTTGTTCTCGATCGCAATGCCCCGTATCATCGAGTCGATCTCGCCACCACTGGCGAGCTTGACCTGTTCGAGGGTCGGGCGGATACCGGAGAATTTGAGTTCTATGGTTTTTTCTTCAGCCATTTTGCACAGCGACTGCAGCTCGTTAAGCCCCGAGAACCCTATTTCGCGTCCGTTATTTGCCTGGGCTTCGAGTTCTGCTATCGTTGCTTCCGGGATGATTATTGTTGCACCCTTGTATTCACCGGCTTTTATCATTGAGGTTATGCGTCCGTCGATGAGGACACTGGTATCAGGTACGAGTATCATAATATATTCCTCTCTTATCGTCTTCTATGGTATGCTATTATCTTGAATTTTTTAACGGGAACACCCTTACGAGCGCTCGTAAGTTTCCCGCCACCCGCACGGGCGTCTTATCAAGCCGCCCACGCTGGTTATCTGGATCAACGAACGGAAAGATCGTTGATATGATAGATATATTACTGATAGGTTTATAAGGGGTTCGGGATGTGAGGTGGGGGCAAAAAACAAGAATGTGTAATTTCCTTTTGAACACATCGGAATCTTATTCAATATCATTGTGATAATTCCCTTTGCGTATTTCATTCATTCTGGGGAAACATATGACAATTCAAAATGATTGGTTTATTGATGCTGAAAGTGATTCAGATGAAGTTCAAATTAGTGAGTATGTGTAGCGTGCCAGTATTTCTGTCCTAAAATAGTGACATAATTTATGTCCGCTTTCAAGAGCACCAATCAGGTGCTTGCGGGTGAAAGCGACAATGGAAATCAGGACCAAAGCAGTCGTATTCTATA
>JBAZRZ010000054.1:0-14209 GCA_041662685.1 Methanoregula sp. | reverse complement strand
TTCGATTAGTCCAGCTCGGATCCATCAGGGTACCAACAATGTCTGGGGGAAATATCGAAAGGAGATGACCGACAATTTTGATTTCGTCCGGTATCGTAAACGTTTCCTGGTCAAAACCAAATTCTCTTTCCTGAAAAGAAGATACGGGGCTGACCTGAAATCCCGTATATATCAGATCCAGATGAAGGAAATCTCATGTAAGAGCATTCTCGCGAACCTTGACAGGTTCATACAATTTGTTTGGAGCAAGGTTTTCTACAGGGCAGAAAAAATTTGCCGGAGATCGATTTGAAAATGCTTTTGTGCGAAAGAGATCTTGGGGTTTTTGCCATGCAATTACAGCACATGATCCACATAGGTCCATTTTGAAATCTTGTGAATTGTTGAAATGAACATTATTTGTAAGGGGTCCCCGCCTCAGTGCCTCTCCGAGGCACGGCGGGGCAAAGAGGTTTTATTTTTAGTCGTTGAAACCGCCGCGGGGGCGTCCCACGGGGGCGGCGACGTTCGTCGTATTTTGGGGTATGGTGACATCAGTCTATTACCACTCTCCGCTTCGCATGGAGTCATTTGGTACGCGACGTTCACATTTGGAGAAATGGTAATTAGCCTTCGATAAATTCGATGTAGGCAATTTTAATGTTTACATAAACTTAATTATCCTTTACATGATAGTACCTGAAAATCAGAATCTATCAAAAAATGCTGGCTTTTTTTGTAGATTAAAAAAGCAACTTCATGACAGTTTTTTGGACTTTTTTATTTACCCTCTTAAAAGCGCTTATCACTCGAATCCTCTTCAATTCGTTGGTTTATGTATGACCTTAATTCCATTACTACTCCTTCCAATAATTTTCATTCCATTTATCATTTGGATGCTTTTATTCAGGGGAAATACAATTCCCAATCCAAACTCGGGTATTTTTTTTGTATTTTTTGCAATATTAGGCGTTTTAACGGTATCAATGGCGATTGGCACGATGTTTTCTAGGCCAAACCGTTTAGAAAAAATAAGAGATTCTCTCTTTAAAAAATCTGGTATATCTCTTCAACAAAAGGCACACCCCACTGAAATCTCACTTATACCAACTGAAATTAAAGAGAGTTATGAACGATTTAAATATGATTATCCTGATCCTTCAAAAGTTGGATTTATAATGATGCAATTCGGTAAGACCGAAGCACATGGTGACGTTTTAGGTGCCGTTAGATTAGCATTAAAAGTATTTGGGTGTGCGGGAATTCGCGCTGATGATAAAGAATATCACGACGATAAATATTACAATATTCTAACATATTTACACGGTTGTGGGTTTGGGATAGCGATTTTTGATATGATCGAAGAAAAATCATTCAATCCTAATGTATCCCTTGAATTAGGATATTTATTTGGATTAGGTAAGAGCTCGTGTTTGCTAAAGGAAAAATCGCTTACAACATTACCTTCTGACCTAGGTGGTACATTATATCGAGAATTTGATGCTCAAACTAGTGGTATGGAAAATGCAGATATTTATTACGAATTATGCGAATGGCTAGAAAATAAAGGATATAGATGTGTTGATATTACGTCAAAAAACTGATCGATTCTTTTCTTTTGAATGAACCACAATTGCGTCATTTTTTCAAAAAAAAAACGTGTAAAATAGAAAAATCCCCTACCCATACACCCTTCTGCACAAATCAAAGATCTTCCCCGCCGTCTTCTCCCCAATCCCCTTCACCGCAGCCAGCTCCTCCAGCGAAGCATTCACAATTCCCTGAATCGAGCTAAAGTGAGCCAACAGTAACCGGGCATTCCGGAGACCAATCTCCGGAAACGCCGAAATAATATACTCCTGCTCCTCCCGCTGCGAACGATGGGACTTGTGGGGGTGCACCTTGCGCTCGCCCCGCTCCCCATCCTCACGTTTCGAGAGGACAAAGAGCATCTGGGCGGTGTCCTGCTCATCGCGGGTGAAGAGAATCGAGACGCCCATGTCCACCGTAAGGGCCGCGAGCACGCCCTTGATCGCGTTCGGGTGCATGTCGCGCTGGGAATAGAGATCCCCGCCTTCGATGATCATCACCGGGCGGGTGGCCGATTCCGCCATCGCCTTTACCTGCCCAAGCAGATCGCGGTTGATCAGGGTATCGACAAAATCCCTCGCGGTTTTGCGCTCGACAAGGATCCGGTCACCGATCGCGTAATCCCCGTGGGGGAGGCGTTCGATCCTGATATCGGCTCCCATGTTGGAGAGGACTTCTACCACTTTTGACGAGGTCTCGCGGTCGTCGATGATGATCGTCGGTCCCTGCGGGGTGAATTCATCGAGGGTCTCCTGCTCGACGACCAGCGGTTGCTGCGGTGCGGCAGGGGAATAACCGCCCATCGTGCGCATGCTCTTATGCATCTGTTTTTCCTTGGACGCACTGACGTGGCGGAAGACCTCGTCAGAGGTTCCCTTTGTCACCATCACCACGATCTTTCCTGCCCCGGACCGTCCCGTTCTCCCTCTGCGCTGGATGGACCGGATCTCGGAGGGCACAGCCTCATAGAAGATCACCATGTCAGTCGCCGGCACATCAAGGCCTTCTTCGCCCACTGATGTTGCAATCAGCACCTTGAACTCGCCTTCGCGGAAACGGGTCAGGGCCGCGATCTGCTTCTTCTGCGAGAGCCCTTTCTCGACATCCTTGGTTGCCTGCCCTACGAACCGCTCGCAGGAGATGCCCTGCCGGGTGAAGTAATCCACCAAGAGTTGAACGGTATCGCGGTACGTGGCAAAGACGATGATCCGGCTGTCGGGATGGGAGACCAGCTGGTCCTGCACGAGTTTCAGCGCGATATCGGGCTTCGGGTGCAGTTCCCGGGTCCACCCGAGCGTGCGATCGAACAGTTCCTGGAATTGCGGGTCTTTTACCAGAAACTGGCTGGCCTTGCTCCCTCCCGCTCCCGTGCCTTCGGCTACCAGCTTTGCGAGATACCCCTTGAGCACTTCACTGCCCTGCGATTCTGCAAGGGTGACAGCATGCCGCAGTTTCATCAGTTCCGCGTAGAGCGATGCTCCCGAATAGGCGGCCGGGTCCTGGTTCTGGATCCGCTGCTGGATCTGGGCATTGATCGCATTGAGCTCCTTCATCGAGAGTTTATCGCGCTTGGGAACCGAGAAGTTCAGCGAGGTGAGCACAGCGAGCCGGTCTTCGATAAGGGTATTGAGGGAATGGATGACTGCCTTGAGATCGGGGGGGAGATCGATGGAGATAAACTCCAGTTCCTTCTCAAAAACATACGGGCGGACATCCGGGTCGTTCTCGGTCCGGTTCTCGATATGGGCAATACCGAGATTCGAGCAGACATCCTGCACCTTCTCCTGCACCCAGCCGGGGGATGCGGTCATCGCGAGGAGGAGCGGTTTGTCCGCGGTGCCCATGTATCGCTGGGCTAAAAAGACATACGCATAGTTGCCCACCGCCCGGTGACACTCGTCCACGATCAGCAGCGTGACATCCGAGAGGGTATAGCGACCGGCAAGGAGATCGTTTTTTATTACCTGAGGGGTGGCAAGGATCACGGTGGCCCGGTTCCAGTCTGCCGTGCGCTCCGATGGCGGGGCTTCACCGGTAAACATCACAAACGGGGATGCAGAACTGCCCTCCCGTGGTTTTACCAGAAGATATTTTTCAAAATAACGGAGGTGCTGCTCCACGAGCGGCTTTGTCGGGGCGAGCATCAGGATCCTGCCCCCCTCGTTATAGAGCCGGGATGCAGCAACGAGCAGGGCAACAGCCGTCTTGCCAAGACCGGTGGGGAGGATGACCATCGTATTGGCATCCAACGCCCGCATCGCAATCGAGAGCTGGTACTCCCGTGACTCGAGGCTGTCCGGTTTGATCAAGGGGTGGCTGATGCTGCTCATGGGGTTTGTGGTGAAGTATCGGATTTAAGATTCCAGCGATGCAAACTTCAGGCTTCCATCGACAAGGGCACTGACGGTGGCGGGAATCATGTCGATTGCAATCCTGACCTGTTTCATGCTGTCCCGGTCACGGAGGGTAACGGTCTGATTCTCTTTCGTGTCGTAATCGACGGTGATCGCAAACGGCGTCCCGATCTCGTCCTGCCGCCGGTAGCGCCTGCCAATCGCCCCGCTGTCATCATATTCGGCAAGGATACCGGCCTTGTGGAGCGAGCGGGTGATCTGGTCGGCTATTTCCTCCAGACCATCCCGGGTCATAAGCGGGAAGACAGCAACCAGTATGGGAGCGACATTGGGGGAGAAGCGCATCACCGTGCGGGCTTCACCATCTGCGACATCTTCATCGTATGCCCCTTCGAGTACCGCGTAACACATACGGTCGATACCATACGAGGGTTCGATCACGTGGGGCACGATATCCTCGCCGCGGATATCAACGATCTCATCGCGAACCTCGAACAGGTCAGCGGGAATGTGGAACTTCTCGCCGTCAACTTCGATATCGGCACCTTCTGCGGTCGGGATTGCAATCGCCAGCGCTTCAAAGATTGCCTTTGCTTTCGTGCGGTACTGCTTGCCCAGCACACTCATGTTCGGTATAATCCGCCGGCGGGGGACCTTCTTGGGCTCGTCATACTGGATGAAGACCGTCATCGGGGTGCCGCTCTCTTTGGCATGGGCGTTTAAGTCGTAATCCGTGCGGTCGGCAAGGCCAACCGTCTCGACCCAGCCGAACCGGTCGGACCGGATCTCGGCATCCCAGCAGTCGGTGGCATAATGGGCCCGCTCATCGGGCAGGTGCTGACGGAAGCGGAGCCGGTCGGGTTTGATGCCTATCGTTACAAGGAGGTGATGGGTAAGGGCCACATAGTAGGCGAGATATTCATTGGCGATGACGCCCTTGTCCACGGCTTCCCGCATGGTCATCGAGACTGCTTCCTCGCATTTCTCCTGCTGGACATAGGTGAGCAGCGGCATCATGTAGTCCGCATAGCGCTTGAATGACGGGTGGTGGTTCTTCTCGTTCGGGTGGACAAAGATCTCGGCTTCGGCCTGGGTGAACTCCCGGAGCCGGATCATGCCCTGGCGGGGGGAGATCTCATTCCGGTAGGATTTGCCGATCTGCACTGCCCCAAACGGCAGCTTGTCCCGGTAGAACCGGAGCAGGCGGGAGAAATCCACAAACATTCCCTGTGCCGTCTCGGGACGCAGGTACCCGACCCGCTGGGACCCGGGGCCGATCGTGGTCTGGAACATGAGGTTGAAGTTGAATACCTCGACAGTCCCGAGCACTTCCTCGCAGGCCATACATTTGCAGGATGCAATTGCGGCTGCCAGTTCCTCGTTCTTCATGATGGACGGGTTCTTTACCCCTCCGGCTTCTGCCACATGGTCTGCCCGGAGGAAATCCTTGCAGTGCGGGCACTGGCACATCTTATCAGAAAATCCCTTCACGTGACCGGAAGCGATAAAAACAGATTCCTGGGCAATTGTCGGGCACTCGATCTCGTAATAGCCTTCCTGGATGACGTAAAAATCCCGCCAGATCTTTTCGACCCGCCGCTTCATCATCGCACCCAGCGGGCCATAATCGATGAAACCCGCCACTGCCCCGTAGCACTCGGATGTGGGCCAGATGAACCCCCGGCGTTTGGCAAGTTCCATCACGTTTTCAAATACATCGCTCATGGTGATCCCTGATCTATCTCTCCTTAGCATTGCACAACTGACGACAAAAAGACTCTCATCCGATCCTGTCCGTAAGTCTGCACACTGGGGGTATGAGAAGCAAAACCGGTTACCTCCCGGATTAAGGCGGCCGTTTGATGGATTTATATGGTGCTGGCAAATAAAAAAAAAATGCGCGCCATATTGAACGATTTGGACGCGAAACAGCGCCCCTGAACATGCGCATTTAAACACCAATTTAAAGGTTTTTTGGTCAAACAACGCGTAAAGATAGGATTAAATAGTTAACGAAGTATTATATATGCTAATCCCAGTACGGGGTACGCAATGACCGAAGACAAACGCAAGGTACATCTCTTAAAACTCTTCAGCTCCATGTCGGGCAAGACCAAGATCGTCGAACCGATGAAAAATATCCATGGTACTTTGAGAGACAGCGACGCGATCGAACGAGAGGTCGCCCTCGTCATGAGAGAGATCACGGAACAGGGAATCTTCAAGACCTCATTAAAGCCGATCCAGCTTGCCAAACTTGTTACGTTATTCTACGCTGGCAGGAATGACACTGAGATCGCCAGAGAACTGGGTGATGAGAAGCTGTCAAAGACCGTTGCCCGGGCAAGGGTCCGGCTCAAGCTCTTCCGCGAGCTTGACTTCAAGATGCCCTTTGACAAAGTGAAGATGGAAGAACTTATCACGTCCGGCAAGACCATGAAGGAGGTTTCGGAGGAACTTGGAGTCAGCCCTTCAACGCTCCGCGAATACCGCCATGTGATCGAAGAGCAGGAAGACCCGACAATTGATCCGTACATCGACCGCATCCGGGACGTTATGGAAGACCGCGATCTTACCGAGCAGATGACCCGGAGTGCTACTGCGGACAGTCTTGGGGACTCCATCGATATCACAGAAGCTGAACTGATAGATGTAACGTAAAGGGCAGCACCTTTACCGGCATCAGACCTTTTTTAGCTACGGTGCGCTCTCGTGCGAACCTGCCATATTCAAAGGGCAAATTTCATCCGATAGGGAACAGATCTGCATATATGCAACTCACCTGGCTCGGGCATTCGTGCGTGCTGCTTACCGGTTCAAAAAAAGTGCTCATCGATCCCTTCATTGAAGGCGGCAGCGTGCGGGAAACATTTCCGGACATTGTTGCGGTGACGCATGGCCATGCGGATCATCTGGGAGAGACCGCTGCACTCAACCGGAAGACAGTGGCAATCACCGAGATAGCAAAGTACCTCAAAGCGAAGGGGGTACCGGTTGAAAGCATGAATATCGGGGGGACCATCATCGTTGACGGGGTGTCTTTTACGATGACTGCCGCAATGCACACAAGTGTCATTGAAGAGGCAGGGCCGGGTTTTTCTGCCGGAGCTGCCGCAGGATTTGTTATCGGTATGGATGGCGTGAAAATCTACCATGCAGGGGATACTGCACTCTTTTCCGATATGAAACTCATTGGTGAATTGTATCACCCGGATATCGCCCTGCTCCCGATTGGCGGGCGCTATACCATGGGTACAGCAGAAGCGATGATGGCGGCAAATTTCATCGGGGCAAAGACTGTCATCCCGATCCATTACAATACCTGGGAAAAGATCGCGGTCGATCCCCTGCCATTCAAAAAAGCGATCGAGCGGACAACCGACATCAAAGTGCAGGTATTACAGCCGGGCGAGAGCATGCAAACCGGCTCCTGATTTTCCCTTTTTGTGCATGCGGTTCGATACGGAACGGTGAAAAATAGAGAAGGAAACGTGATGATGATTTCCCCAACAAAAACACAGCCATTGCATCACTAGGTCAAACGGTCCGAAGTGGGGTTTAAAGGTAGTGAGCCCGGAATAGTCAGGAGACGGGCACAATCCAAAGACTAAAAAAGGTTCCGGAACATAAATGGCAATACCACCTATGCAGACTCATCATCCCATTATCGTATCCTGCATGCGTCCTGCTCATCACCAGTGTGTTCGCTGCACCGGGAATACAGGCATCCACGGGAAATATAATTCCCCTCTCAGGCTATTCCTACGGGAGCCAGACGGTATATCTTTTCTTAACCGGGCCTAATCTCCCGGTAAACGGTGTTGCGCTCAACGATGTCTCGAAACGTGCAGACCAGGGAGGGTTTACCCGTGTAGATGTGGACGGCAATGACCACTGGAGCTACAAATGGGGGACGGGAAACATCGGGGGGCGGCTCGATGAAGGAACCTACACGATCTGGGTAGTAAACGGCCCCACTGACCGGTCACAATTGAGTAATGCGGATTACAGCACCATCTCGGTCACGTTAGGAAACCCCTCGATCTCGGTCGATACACCGGTACAACCTGGTGCTATGGACCTTCGCTCAGTTCCTGATGGTGCATCAGTGATGATGGAGGAAAAATACCGGGGTAAGACACCCCTGACCATTTCAGCACTTGCGCTGGGCACCTATACCGTCACCTTCTCGCAGTTCGGGTACCAGAAATTTATTACGCAGGTTCCCGTAGAATCCGGGAGAATTTCCGAAGTGACCGCAACCCTGAGTCCCGATTCAGGAGCGCTTTCAATCACTTCAGTTCCCCTGGGAGCCCGGGTGCTGGTGGATGGAATGAGTACCGGCATCGCACCGGTCACAGCCGGAAATCTCACCAGGGGGAATCATACGGTCGCAGTTTCACTGGATGGCTACACTTCCTTGTCACAGATGGTGACGGTCATCCCGGACCAGACCATCCCGGTTACTATCGGTCTTTCGCCCATACCCCCGCAAAAAACCGAGACAACCCATGCCGCAGGACCTGCCGCAGCGCCATTGATTGCAGGATTTGTAGCGATAATGCTCCTCATCCAGAGTAATATACGCAGACATTGAGCAGCGTGCATACGTACGACCGAATATAAGGAGTGAACCAGGGGTTCATGGAACGCAGGGTAATATATATCGATGAATGGGCAAACGGAAAGGGAGAGTCTGCATGAGTGCGAGTGTGTTTGAGATCCTGATGGCAGTGGCACTCGGTGCCATAGCCGGGACGGGAATTGGACTGTTCATCGGGTTTATAACAAAACAACAAAAGAGTGAGTGATCTGCCATGACCCGTAAGGAAAGGACCATCAATATCGCACTTGTGCTCTTTTTTTCAGCGGTGTGCATTGCGGGACTGGCATGGTATATGTTCACGGGATCTCAAACAACGATGTGAGAGATCACGGCACCCGACTCCGTCATAGGGATACATTTAAAAAAAAAAGATCCCGTCGACGTTACTGAATCTGTGACGGTTTTACTTACTCATCTGAATCTGCGTAATAAGGCTGAATTTAAAAAAAAAAGACAAATATTTTTTTTAAGAAGAGCCGTTGATTATTCCAGCCAGGGGGTTAGATCTTCCACAGGCGGACGGATGGAAGAGGATAGTTCATCAGCCGGGTACCCGACAGCGCATCCCATTAGTTCCCATTCGCCGGTGGGAATTCACAGTATTTTGCAGAACTCCGCATTTTCAGACATCTGTGACGTGATTGAAACCAGCTGGAACCCCAGTTCAAGGGTTGTCGCTTTCAGCCACATATTCTCCAGGCAGTGCGCTAAGGACTGGACTTCAACGGCCGGGAACCCTTTGCGTTCAGCAACCACGATGTAATACGGGGCATTACCTACACCAGGAACCCTTCCGATCTTCCGGATCATACCGAGACGCTGGACAAAGGTGACTGCCTTCTGGCGGAGCACCGGGTTCTTTTCCATCTCCCGTTCCAGTCCCTGCGCCATGACCGTCACCTGTTCCATGATGAGGGGGATAGCCGCATCCAGGCTTTTAGATCCCTTCTTCATCACAAAGAAACGCCGGAAATAATCCTTCGATCCCCCCACGGCTGCCGCTGCATAGGGGCCAAGCAGCCCTGCGTGAAGGATACGGCGGATCGCGTCCTCGTCAGGAAACTCAGGTCTGAACTGCCGGTAGGAGCGGCGGTCAGCAAGGATCTGGTCGAGGTGCATGTTCTTCTGTTCGAAAATTTCGTCGCACATACAAATTTCCTTTCAAAGGTGTTTGCACAGCGGGCTATTGAATGTTGCCGATGGGGAAATGTAACGAGTGACCAGAATTATCCAACACCAGATATCCCGACCGGGAATTCTTATATGAGGGAGGATTCTCCACCGGCTTATATTCCGGCACGTCTCATTTTTCGTATATGTTTGTATTCGCCCATCTGGTTTGCGGTCTCCTGCTTGGATTGGATTTCTGCTACCTGACTCATGATCGCCGGGCAATTCCACTCTGTATCGTAAGTTCCCTCCTCCCCGACCTGATTGATAAACCGCTGGCGTTAATCGTTCCTGCACTGGGCAGTGGGAGGACGATTTTTCACTCTTTATTCATCGTCATCATTGTTGCAATTATTGCGCTTGTTATGTTACGAAACCTGTATATGCTGTTTGGCGTAGCAGGTGCATGCTGTATTTTTATCCACCAGTTACTCGATACCATGTGGCTGCTCCCCCCTGTATGGGCGTATCCGTTGTTCGGCCCATTCCCCCTGGTCACTCCCCCGGATTATGTGGGCTATTATCTCTGGCGGGAAATAACTACACTATCAGAATGGATCTTTTTACTGGCAACCATAGTAATGATGTGCAGGCTCTTCTCAATCGGACCTGGTATACCTGATAACAGACATCCCCTCTGGGTAGTGACAATCGTCCTGCTCGCAGGGATGGGAATGCTGATGACGGTTGCAAGCATTTTTGGTGCAGACAATACTTTTTCGCTCCCTCTTATTCACCAGTAACAACAGGTATGGCCGGCATTCTGGCATTAGCAGGTGCAGTAGTCATGCTGCAATGGCACCGGTTAAATCCCCGGTTATGAGAATTGACCACGAGGATCTGAGATAAGGACAGGGAAACATCTTGTGGCATTTTTATCGGCGTACCGCATGCAACACGCCCATCACACCAAGCGCTACATGTACCGGCTTCCTGTCGATCTCAAAATCATAATGATCCCCGATATAGTCAAGGAGGGCCGGATTCGGGCGTCCTCCAATAGGCGGCTGGTGCAGTTCCATCTCAATCCTCCTGACACCCGCAAGTTCAGGGGGATTGATCAACCACTCAGCACCTTCGCAATCACATTTTAAAAAATCGCAGCCGCCAGCCACTTCAAAGATCTTTTTCAGCGTGTACGTAGAAGTGCTTACCCGCTGTTCGTCCCAGCAGATCACCGCGGGTTTCCCATTCCCGAGCGCCCCTTCCAAAATCCGCACGGGAACATTATTTGCCCGGATATTTTCCCGGAGCAGGGCAGCAGTTACCGGCTCAACGACAGTCACATTACGGGATCTGCGGGCAGCCCGGATACAGAACGCACCGACATTTGCTCCAATATCCACAACGATATCTTCAGGGCAGATATCATTGGACCGGTACTCACTGATTTCAGTGATCTGGCGAAACGGTGCGTCCCGTGAAAGAAAGGTTACTGGTTCATCCTCTGGCAGAACGGGGTAGGGATACATCGTGCCCGAACCTTGGTATCCCTGAGATTACGCGTCTGTTTTGATAAAAGTCCCTTCATCATATTCCCTGAATACCTGCCGCAGCTCCTCCTGTGTATTCATCACAATGGGTCCGCGCCATGCGACCGGCTCGCGGATGGGTTTTCCGCTTATGAACAGGAAACGAAAGCCCTTTTCAAACGAGCTTGCCCAGATCGAGTCCCCGTCACTGAACAGGATCAGATCACGGTTGCCGATCCGGTATCCTTCTTTGGCATCAAAGGTGCCTTCACCACCGATCACATAAGCCATTGCGGTGTGACCCTCCTTTACCCCATGGGAAAAAATGGTGTCGGGACCAAGAGTGATATCGAGATACTGGGGTGCTGCAATAATATCCCGGACCGGCCCTTTTACTCCATCGACTACACCGCTGATCACCTTGATAGTGATATCCTTCTGGGGGGTAACCGTGGGAATTTGGTCATGCTTTATTTCCTGGTAACGGGGTTTCATCATCTTGTTCGCCCGGGGTAGGTTCACCCAGACCTGGAACCCGCCAATCCGGCCGTTTACCGGCTGTGGCATCTCGGAATGGATGATGCCCGATCCCGCGGTCATCCACTGGACATCCCCGGCATTGACACTGCCGGCATTTCCCATACTGTCGGCATGTTCAACACTCCCGTTGAGCATATAGGTGACCGTTTCAATACCCCGGTGCGGGTAAGAGGGAAATCCTGCAAGGTAATCTTCTGAACGGGGTGAGCGGAAATCATCCAGCATCAGGAACGGGTCAAACGGGGGAACCTCATAGTACCCGAACGCCCGGTGCAGCCGGACACCCGCTCCTTCCACCGTTGCATATGCTGAAAGGATCCTTTCCACCATCCGCACCCGTGTCATAAGAGAGGAACTGGAAGCAATGAAGCATTAAGGTATGGATCATTAAAAAAAAAAAAACGTACCCCAAAAACGATCGCGTTTATTGGCACTGCATGCCTACATTCCGACAATCATGGGGCTCAAAGAACAGTTGCGGGGGATCATTCCGGATCAGGCACTGTGCTCTATCTCTGATCATTTCGAGGTGATCGGGGATATCGCCGTTATTTCAATCCCGCAGGAACTGTCAGACTATAAACAAATCATAGCACAGGAGATCATCTCCCGGCGCAGGAACCTCTATACGGTGCTCAACAAAGTGGCCAAAGTTTCCGGAGAGGGGAGAACAGCAGCGTATGAAATTCTCGTGGGCGACACGACCGTTACGCTGCACCACGAATTCGGTTTTGCGTACCGCCTCGATCTGAGCAGGGTCTTTTTCAATACCCGTCTTGCGTATGAAAGGATGCGGGTCATAGACCAGATAGAATGCGATGAAAGGGTTTTCGTACCGTTCTGCGGAGTAGGACCATTTGCTATTCCGGCCGCAGCCAAAGGAGCACAGGTTGTGGCCGTTGAACAAAATCCTGACGCATACCTCTGGCTTGAGGAAAATATCAGTCTCAATAAGGTACGAAAAATGCTCACTACCATCCACGGGGATGCATTTGATACCAGTCTGCTCCCGCACCGGCAGTTCGATCGGGTGATCATCCCGGCTCCCTATGGCATGGACAGGGTTCTCGACATCTTTTCACCCCTCGCAGTGCCGGGGGGAATGATCCATTTCTACACCTTCACAACCCGGAACCAGATCCCAGCCCTGATCGAAGAATATGCACAGAAAGGGTTTGATATCACCTATTACAACACCTGCGGTAATGTGGCACCCGGCGTGAGCCGCTGGGTGTTCGATCTGGTTTATTCCTCCCGCCCATAGGTGCATGGTAAACAGGGCCATATACTCATCCGCATAGCAGGCTGAGTCGCCCTGGAGCGAAAATTCCGGTCCCAGCACAGTCATGAAGAGATCATTCCACTGGGTGCGGAGCATGTGATAATCAGTTCTCTCGCCCCGCGGCTCTGTCAGAATCGAGACCACCTCGGTCATGAGAAACGAATCCACACAATCCATTACCTCACCCGGAGGTGCGTCATGGGCAAACACAAAGGAAATCATCCGCCCGTAGGACTGATAGACGGAGAACGCGAGGTCGGGAGAGAACAGATCAGGAGTGTCATTATTTGCATCCATCTCAAAGAGCACGAAGTGTCGATCCACGGTTTAAGCCGGGCCAGATGGACACGTTTGTCTTCAAGGGGCATGTGGTGGTATGCAAGCGATGAAAATGCGATGTCGTAATGGTGGTGGAGTCCTGCCGAGCAATCCTGGATGCGTGCATTCTCTGTAGTGATGGGAATACCCGGGAATGCATCTCCGACCGTCTTTTTTGCAAGCGCAATCATGGCAGGAGACGGATCTATAAGATGGATTTCTGAGATCTGGTTTACTTTCCCTGACTCCAGCAGTTCTGACAGGAGCATCACGGTAAGTCCCCCATCCCCGCACCCGATATCCATAAAACGCACAGGATGGTCAAAGGGAGGCAGCGAATGGGCGCACGGGTGTACAAGCTGTTTCCGGACGGTTTTTATGGTCGGAACATTGGAGAAATGAACAAACGGCCGGCGATCTTCAAACGCAATCGCAGGTTTGATCATCTTTCCATTATGCCGCTGTAAAAAGCCCATAAGATAGGGAGATGAGAACAGGCCATCCCCTTCATATCTCGAACTAGCCTCGAGCCATGCGATACAGCGACGGTCATGTCTCTGTGTTGCGAGCAGGGTGCCAATATAAAAGCAGAATGCGGAGAATAGGTTTTTACGAATCTTTGCTTCATAGATTACGGGCCTGGCATCGTTCTGTGCGATCTCCAGGGCATACTGAGCCCATCGGGTTTTTTCCTGTACTGAAAGAAAGAGCATGGATCACTACCACATTTCCGGATAATTCAGTCTGCTTTTTAATCGTGACAGGCAAAAATTATAATGGTTCTGTGCTCTGAAAGAAATTTCTGCTCTGTAGAAAACCTTGCTCCAAACAAATTGTATGAACCTGTCAAGGTTCGCGAGAATGCTCTTACATGAGATTTCCTTCATCTGGATCTGAT